>CALGAA010000259.1 GCA_937952445.1 uncultured Bacteroidota bacterium
GCGTCGTATAAGCCCCATGATCGGTATCGTCGAATTTATATTCACCTTTGGAAATGGCATCGAAAAGTACATCGTGCTCGGTTTGGTAAGGGTTGTTTTCTTTTGATTTGTCAAACTCATACAACACTTTTCCATCGAGATCTTCGATTTTGGCTGCACCAAAATGAATGCGCCCTTTACTTCCCGTAATGACTTCGTCTACCCGGCTCATCGTTTTGGGCTGGTGACGACATTGTGAATTCATGACCACTCCGTCTCCGTAATGGTACTCCACAAAATGGTGGTCAAAAATTTCACCGTAATCGGGACCTACCCGTACGGTTCGTCCACCCATTCCCTGAGCATGCGTAGGATAATCCTGTTTGAACCAATTGACGACGTCCATATTGTGGATGTGTTGTTCCACGATATGATCTCCGCACAACCAATTGAAATAATACCAGTTGCGCATTTGGTATTCCATTTCATTTTGGCTTGGTTTGCGTTCGCGAACCCAAACTCCACGGCTGTTCCAGTATACCTGAGCTGAGGTTATATCCCCGATCATTCCATCCTGGTATCGTTTCAGAAGTTCGAGGTAAGAATTTTGGTATCTACGCTGTAAGCCCACGATCACATTCAGTTTTTTCTGACGGGCTTCCTTCGCCGTTTCCAAAACAGATTGGATACCTGCCGGGTCGGTCGCTACCGGTTTTTCCATGAAGACGTGCTTCCCTTGCTTGACCGCCTCTTTGAAATGTATGGGGCGGAAACCCGGAGGAGTTGTCAAAATGACCACATCGGCTTCTTTAATCGCCTTTTCGTACGCATCAAATCCTACAAATTTTCGACTTTCCGGAACATCTACCCGGGATTGGGCATTGTCGATTTCTCCTTTGATATTTGTTAAACTGCTCTCCAGTCGGTCCCGGAAAGCATCTGCCATAGCGACGAGTTTTACGTCTGCATGAGCCTGAAGTGCCTGGACAGCGGCGCCTGTACCGCGTCCTCCACATCCCACCAGAGCGACGCGAATCGGAGCAGGGGCTTTCTCTGCATAGAATCCTGCCGATGCGGCGAAGGGAACAGCCATTAAACCACCGGTTACAGCTGCGGTCTGCTTCACGAATTTTCTTCGATCTATTTTGTTGTTCTTCATAAATTTGAATTGTGATTAAACGTTCGAACGCCCAATTTAGTTAAAATACATTTATTATTGTAAAAATTTATCATAATATGCCTCGATCTCAGCATCACTGGGCTGTTCGACCGGGCTTACGAGCCGGATTCCTGCAAAAGGAGCATCGGTATACCACCACCGGCTTTTGGGTATTTGGGGATCTCTTTGGTTCCACCATCGTTCCGAATGGATTCGCTGTGCGCATCCGAGTTCCTCACTGGTGGATTGATAATGCCCCCCTTTAAGCGTCACGGAAGTCCTTCTGGAACCCGGGATCAGATGCGGGTCTTTGGTTCCGGAAGCGTCGATGATTTGTTGATAATCTTCTTGATACGCATCCACGGTCCATTCTGCGACGTTTCCGAGCATATCGCTCAAACCCAGTTCGTCCTTTCCCCTGGAGCCTACCTTTTTGTATTTGTCATCACTGTTATCCGCAAATACGGCAATCCGTTGCAGATTTATTTCATCGTTTTTTCCCAGTTGGCAAGCCACCTGCCATTCAGCTTCTGTAGGAGGGCGGTAAAATTTCCCGGTTTTGTGGTAAAGCCATTTGCTCACCATGACCGCCGCATAAAGAGACATACTATTCGCCGGATAACCGCCGTGCCTGCCCATGCCCCAGGTGAGATCTTCATATTGCGGGCTTGGTCTGGTCACCGCATCCACGACCACATCCCGGCTGATTGATTCATCCTGATCAAACAGTGAAAAAATATCGTGGGTTAACTCGGTGGTTGCTATCCAATAGGGACTGAGCTCGATTTCATAGGTTTTACCCTCGATCGTCAACTCGTATGATCCACCTGGAATTTGGATCATATCAAATTTTTGATCCGAGCCTGGGATCGTTTCTGTGTACGTTTCCTGAGTCTGTGCAGCCTTGGTGAAAAAAAACCCCAGACCGATCATTAATAAGGTGAAAAATCTTTTTTTACGCATAACTTTTCTAATTGATCTACTAACTTTTTGGTGTTTGTGTAATGGTATAGCTGACAGAGAATTCCCCCGAACCGTAGTCCGAGGTAGGAATAAAAATCAATTGCCTGAAAACAAATCCTTGAATTTTCGGACAATTATAAGGGTTCCGAATTGGCAACCTGGGTAAAAATAGTATTTTAGCGAGTAAGTACGATAACGTTCAATTCAATTTTTAAATTAGATAACACTTTATGAAACGAAGAAATTTTGTAAAAAATACCGTTCTCGGTGCGTCGGGCCTGGGTCTGGCAACTGGTTTCCAGGCGTCCGCTAAAAATACAACGCCCGTGGAGGCGAAACCGTTCAACCTCATGTACGCCCCTCACAATGGGATGTTCCGAAATCATGCGGGGGATGATTTCGTGGACCAGATCAAATTCATGGCCGATCAGGGTTTTCGGGCGATCGAGGACAACGGTATGATGAAGAGAAGTGTTTCTGAGCAGGAGCGAATCAGTAAAGCGCTGGTTGATCTGGACATGCAAATGGGTGTGTTTGTGATCGATAAAGGGGGAAATGCAGCAAACACGCTCGCGGCTGGAAAAAAGGAAAATGAAGACGTATTTCTCGACGGTTGCCGGCGCGCGGTGGAAGTTGCCAAACGCGTGAATGCCACCTGGATGACTGTGGTACCAGGGAACTTTGAACGACACCTGCCGCTCGATATTCAAACAGCCAATGTGATCGAATCGCTTAAAAAAGCGTGCGATATATTTGAACCACATGGTCTGGTGATGGTGCTCGAGCCTCTGAGCGATACGCCGGATTTGTATTTGCGCTATTCTCCACAGGCTTACCTTATTTGCAAGGCAGTCAATAGCCCGGCCTGTAAGATTTTATTCGATGCTTACCATCAACAAAAGAACGAAGGCCATTTGATCCAACACGTCGAGTGGACCTGGGATGAAATTGGCTATTTTCAGGTAGGCGACAATCCCGGCCGACGGGAACCATACACCGGTGAGATCAATTACCAGAATTTTTTCAAGTATCTGTATGAAAAAGGGTATAAGGGGGTTGTCGGAATGGAACATGGGTTGAGCGAAGGCGGAAAAGCAGGCGAACAAAAGCTGATCGATGCCTATCGTAAAGCGGATGATTTTCTATAAACACCTTTACTTATTTGCATTATCAATAATTTTTATAAATTTACGCCGCTTTAGAGAGTAAGTTTGGGTGATTAGCTCAGTTGGTTTAGAGCACTGCCTTGACAGGGCAGGGGTCAGCAGTTCGAGTCTGCTATCACCCACTTTTCGACTCCATCCGGATTTCCGCGTGCGTTTTCCAAGAAGAACCTTATTATGTATCGTACGGCAATCACTTACTATATCAGTATGTTGGCAATCTCCAACTTAGTGGTGTTTTCGTGCACCTCCGGGGATATGCCGGGGACTGAAATAGAAGTGGATTTATCGACGTATCAGGTGAAAGATGGTTTCGGACTGGAGGCCGTAGCAGCCGAACCACAAGTGATAGCACCCGTGGATGTGGTATTCGATGATAAGGGCCGAATGTGGGTCGTCGAAATGACCGGATATATGACCGATTATATCGGGAGTCGGGAAAATGATCCGATTGGGCGGATATCCATTCTGGAGGATCGGGATGGAAACGGGGTGATGGATCACAAAAAGGTTTTTTTGGACGATCTGGTCATGCCCCGTTCGATTGCATTTGCCCGGGGAGGATTGTTGTACGCTGTGCCACCCAATCTGTGGTGGGTTCCTATCGATGATATGGACCGCCCTGGTACCGAGGTGCTTGTCGATAGCGCATACGCAGTAGGGGGGAACGTAGAGCATCAGCCCAACGGGTTGTTGTACAACATTGATAATTGGTATTACAATGCCAAATCAGAAGCCCGTTACCGGTATCGTAACCAACAGTGGGAAAAATCGTACATTTTCCCGCGGGGCCAGTGGGGCATCAGTTATGATGAAATGGGCCGGCTTTATTTCAATAACAATTCCAATCAGTTTCAGGGAGATTATTTTTTACCGGGAATTCTGGATCAGAATCGAAATCTGGCTTATCCACCGGGTGTGAGCATGACGATCGTGGATGATCAGTCGGTTTATCCCTTGCAGTTTACACCGGTCAACCGGGGATATGTGGAAGGGGTACTGGATTCTGTGTCCCAAAAACTCCGGCATTTCACTTCTGCATCCGGCCCGATTTTTTATACCGGTCACCGATATAATGGAGCTTTTGAGAACAACGCCTTTGCCTGTGGTCCGGAAGTGAATATGATCAAGCGCAACATCCTGGATTTTACGGATATTCGGACCTCAGGTCGCCAATATTATTCCAACGAGGAATTTCTGATCTCCTCGGATCCGGCTTTTCGTCCTGTTAGTCTCCGGATCGGCCCCGACGGACTGATCTATGTCATCGATATGCATCGCGGAATTATCCAGCACAAGACGTATATGACCAATTATCTGAAGCGACAATACGAAGAATTTGGGCTGGATACCGTCAATCACATGGGACGGATCCTCAGGATTTTACCACCCGGGGCTGACGGTGAACCCATTCCCGTGGTCCGGAAGGAAAAGAATTTGATCGATTTATTGCAGCATCCCAATTCATGGCAGCGGTTGTACGCGCAGCGAAAAATTGTGGAGGACAATAAAAGCGAATTGGTGCCTGAACTGAAGCAATTGTTGAGTAGTTCAGACAACCGGTCTTATGGTCCGCTCCATGCCTTTTGGACTCTGGAGGGACTGGACGCCTTGACCAGGGACGAGGTCCTCGATTTTGCTTTTCGGGAGAACGCGGTTTATTTTCCCCAGGTTGTTAAATACCTGACCACCACCGATCCGGCACTCTTTCCCCTCTTGGAATCCAAAATTTCCGAAGACCAGATTCAATTGAGCGAGATAAATCAAATTTACCGGGCTGCAGGAACCCGACATTCCGGGGCGGATACTCAGGATCAGGTGACCTTTTTAAGAACCATCCTGGAGAATATTGAGAAAGAGAACCGATCATACGCGGTTTTTATGGCGCTATCCCAATACCAGGATGAAGAGCAGCAATTGTTTCAATTTCTCCAGAGCGTGTATTCCCATGATTCCCAATTTCGCCAGTACCTCGAAAAAGTGGATCAAAAGATTGAAGGAACAAAAGAATATCTGGCGCGCGACACCAGGCGGGTATCGAGGGACGATGGATTGGAAATTTTTGAGAACAATTGCAGCACCTGCCACGGACGGGATGGTAAAGGAATCGATAAATTAGCCCCCCCATTGTACCAGTCTGAATATCTCGAAGACCGGGATAGCGCTCTGGTGATGATCGCGCTGTACGGGTTGCAGGGTCCTGTTGAGGTCGGCGGAAAAACCTATGAATTTGCAGGTGTGATGCCTGGTTTGTCGGAGAATTCAGAATATTCTGATCAGGAAATCGCAGCTGTGTTGTCATTTATCAAAAATGCGTTTAGTATGAAACCACGAAGTGTTTCCTCGCGTCTGGTGGGATCGATGAGGGATTACCCACCGGAGGACGGCCAACCCTTTACGGTACAGTCACTGGAAACGCATTTAAAAATGATCGGTCATACAGAAGACTAAGAAACCTCTTTTACGCTTTGGTCCTGCGTGATTCAAGTGCACTTGCACCAGTCACTAAATTCGTGACACATCTGACGGATATTTTTTCGCGCGATCTTTATCGTCTAAAATCTTATAAAGCTGTGGCTATACGCGGTTTAGTTTCTACGAAACGACAAAAAACATACAAATAAATCGATAATTCCTGTGGGATAGGATGAAAGGAAGGTTAGGGCATGGGCAAATCTTATCCTGACCCGCAAAAAATATTTCTATTGCAGGTGGACAAAAACCTCCTTATCCAATCCAAATAACCAGGTTACAAAGATTAGACAAGGAGGGGTAAAGCGGTTTAATGGGAGTGGAATTTTTAGAATTCCAACGCCCTGGTGGTCATCAAATTACCGGCCAAAGACGAAAGAAAGCAAATTATTCCACCAATCAATAAGGAAACAGAGAATAGAAAAACCATATCCTCCTTCAATTCCCTCTCCGCCTGCACTCGCTGATAACTCAACTAATGTAAGCTCGACGCCTGATGAACCCATTGGATTCTGCACCAATTGCACATTGAGAACCATTACGGCCAAAAAGACCAGGACTCCCAATCCGATTAAAGCTCGTTTTTTAAATTTCATGTGAAAATATTTAAAGGTTATAAAATACCATTTACTCAAAATTTACAGGGATGGCCGTTTTTTCGGGTTGAAATATTTTGCGGTCCACTAAGCGTTTCATGGTCTTTCGTATATCATTTGTCGCAGGAGAAACTACCTTGGGAACAATATTCAGCAATTGTTCCGCTTCTGCGATAGCTTTTTCGACTTGTCCGGTGTGATAAAAATGCTGCGCCAATAAATATCTTGGATAGTATTTGTATGGACTCATATATTTGACATGGGTGAGCAACCATTCTGCCCGGGCTGCTATAGTAGGATCTTCATCGATTCCGTGAATGGTGTAATCCAGCCCCAGAGTTGTAAATATGGCGGGATCGGAACTAAAATACAATGCTCGTTCGAGCATTTCAGCACTCTCGTTATATTGCTGGTTTAATGAAAGCGACTTCCCGGCGAATTGCAAAAACCAGCCTTCATTCTCCAGGTCTGGATAAAGCTCGCGGTATAAATTAATCGCTGGTTCGTAGTTTTTTTGGCTTTGGTATAAATTAGCCTGGATCCATTTCGTGGCTATTGGCTTTGAATATATAAACCAGTAGGCCATGAAACCTGTCAAAAAGGAAATAAAAAGGGGATAGAATACTCTTACAGAATTTTTCGCAGTAGTACGGGTTTGGGAGTTTACACGTTGCCCTGTATCTTCTCTTTGAATAATTCGTGTATTGAGACCTGCCAGGGTGACTGGCAGAATTATGGCCAGTGCCGGGATAGAGAGTGGATACGAAAAACAACTAAAAATACCCCAGGCAGTTATGATTCCCATCCCGAGGTAATGGAGTGGTCTGGGTTTCACTGTCCTGACCTGTTGCCTCCATTTCCAGA
>CALGAA010000260.1 GCA_937952445.1 uncultured Bacteroidota bacterium
GGTAGGTAATTTTGTCAACAAACACCCTTCGATTCAAATGTTGGGCCTGGCTTTTCTGATCCTGATTGGGTTTATGCTGGTGACCGAAGCGTCTCACCTGGCTCACCTTGTCATATTCGATCAATCGGTGGGCGCAGTTCCCAAGGGATATCTGTATTTTGCGATCGCGTTTTCCCTTCTGGTTGAAATTCTCAATATGCGTTTGCGTAAAAATCAGAAACCTGTGGAGCTGCGTGGTGTTCAAAAAGAAGTTAAAAATCTACAAGCGGATAATTTATGATTAATGGAATGGTATCGTGGGGGATGATGGTTTTGGTCTGGGTGTTTGTGCATGGATGTAACCGACAGGCTGATACGGACAATTCGGTATTTCACAAACTGAACGGCCAAACCATGGGAACGACCTGGAACCTGACCTACGAAGGTCCTGAAGCCGCTTCCATTCTATTGTCTGAGGTGGAAAGCGTATGGGAAACCGTGAATAACGCAGCTTCCACCTATATTCCCGAATCAATCATTAGCCGGCTCAACCAGGGTGAAACCATAATTGTGTCGGAAGAAGATCCGGAACAAATCGATTTTTTTCGATATAATATGGAGATATGTAACCGGGTATGGGAATGGAGCAATGGTTATTTTGATCCTACGGTAATGGAATTGGTCAACTATTGGGGATTTGGGTACGAAGGTCATCGCCCTGTGGAATTTGTAGATTCATCGTATGTGGATTCCTTACTTCAATACGTTGGATTTGACCGTGTGGAAAAGGTTTTTGAAAAAAAAGAATGGCGATTGCCCGACGGTTTTCAATTGGATTTTAGTGCAGTTGCGAAAGGAGCTGCCTGCGATTGGCTGGGGAAATATTTGGAGGATAAAGGGATAACCAATTACCTGATTGAAATCGGAGGAGAAATGTACGTCGAAGGACCCGGTCGGCAGGGGGAAGGTTGGATCGTTGGGGTGAGCAAACCACAGATCAACGCACCGGCGCGGGAATTGATCGAATACCTGGCAATTCGAAGTCAGGGCCTGGCCACCAGTGGAAATTATCGAAATTATTATAAATCCAACGGCCGTATGATTACCCACACCATTAACCCCAAAACCGGATACTCAGAAGAAAGACGTATATTGTCGGCCACAATTATTGCGGACGATTGTGGAACCGCAGACGCTCTGGCTACAGCCATAATGGCCATGGGAGTGGATGAGGGAAAAGAAGTAATTCAACAAATTCCATCAATAGAAGCTTATTTGATATACAACTCCGGGGTCGATAGTATGGCTATATATGAAACCGAGGGAATGAAATCTTTAAAATACAACACCACAGAACAATGATAAATTTTAACCTGGAAAGAGATCTTGTATTCCTGGATATTGAATCGACAGGTTTGCATGTGATCCATGACCGGATCATTCAGTTGGCCATGATTAAATTTTCGAAAGGCCAAAATAATCCGGTCGAATTTGCAGCTTTGGTTAACCCCGGGCGGGAAATTTCGGAAGAATCGATTTCCATCCATGGAATTACGCCTGAAATGATCGCCGACAAGCCTTTTTTCAAAGATATTGCACAGCAGGTGCACGATTTTATCGGTGACGCTGACCTTGCTGGCTACAATTCCAATAAATTTGATGTACCCATGCTGATGGAAGAACTCGACCGGGCCGGTGTGCCCCTCGACATGTCCGTCCGTCGGACCATTGATGTGATGCGGATTTTTACCAAGATGGAACCCCGGAATCTGTCGGCTGCCCTTCAGTTTTATACAGGCGAAATCCTCGAAGATGCCCACGATGCGCTGGAAGATGTCCGTGCTACGGTCAAGGTTCTCCAGGGCCAGTTAGCCAAATACGAAAATACCCCGTACGATGACGGTGATGGCAACATCACGTACCCGGTAAAGAACGATATCCAGGCCTTGCACGATTTTACCACGGATTTGCGATTTGCGGACGTCACCCAAAAATTGAAATACGATCTGGAGGGAAACATCGTCTTCAATTTTGGAAAATACAACGGGCAACCTGTTGGGAAACACCTTTATCAGGATCGGCAGTACCTCGGGTGGATGCTCGCCAAAGATTTTTCCTATCAGGTCAAGGATATTATACAAAAGGAAGTGAAGGCCTATGCGGATCAGTTGGCAAAGGATGGGAAAAATTGAGATTTGGATCGCGATCCTGATCGTCGGTTGGGTGGGATATTCCTGTGAGGAGTATCAGGAAGGGTGCATGGATGCTGCCGCCACCAACTACCGGGCATCGAATCAAATTCCCTGTTGCTGCGAATATCCGAACATTGTTTTTCAAACCACCCTGACCAGCGACGGGAGCACGAGCGCATTCACCGACACCTTTGTCAATGAAATGGGCCAGCGATTTTTGATCGGCGATCTCCGGTTTATGGCCTCGGACATCACCCTTTCCGATTCGTTGGATCGGGTCTTCACCCCTGTCGATACGTTTGGTTCCTATGAAACCGCACCGGATTTAATGGCTGTGGATGTGCTCAACCTCAACAGTACGGGGGGAAATTTTATGGCAAACGGACGGTTTGACAGGATGAATTTCAACATTGGAATCCCCGGACAGCTCGAAACCAAGGTGCCCCGTGATTTTCCATTGGAACACCCGCTAAGGGACAGCGCGTTTTACGATTTTACTGATCACGAATGGCACGTTTTCATGGCGTCAGTGGAGGTAGTGGGCCAGGGGGTGATTCCTGTTCAACTGACTAAAAATGAATGGCCGGTCCCGGTGGTGATAGAAGGGGATTGGGAAAAACGTCGGGGAGGGGATCTCACCGTAAATTTCAAAGTAAACGTGGACAAATTGTTTGGCAATCTCGATTTTACCCAGCCTCTGGAAACGCTTCGTCAGGAAGTTAGCCAAAACTTGCCGGATTCTTTTGAACCTTAATCGCCTCGGATGTATTGATATCAGTAATGAAACGGGAGGTGCTACATAAGATCTTGTTTGGTGCTTTGATCCTACTGATAATGTGGGTGGTGGGAGCCTGTGAGAAGGATGTGCCTGATGTTCCGGTGGATGATGGGGATAAACTGACGGATATTCCATACGATCCGATGCCCTATACGCTCAATATTCCGAAAGAATATCCACGGATGTATATTCCGGCAGACAATCCGATGACCAGGGAAGGCATTCAATTGGGACGAAAATTATTTTATGACCCCATTATGTCTCGCGACAGTACTGTTTCCTGTGGGACTTGTCATTTCCAATCTCAAAGCTTTAAAGATCCAAAGGGTATTTCGATCGGTGTTGATGGCCGGTCAGGAAGGCGCACATCGATGAATTTGGTCAACATTGGATTTAGCTCCAGAACCTTATTTTGGGATGGCCGCGCGGCTTCTTTGGAAGAGCAGGTGACCCATCCTGTCGAAGACCCCAACGAGCTCGATCACGATTGGGATGTTTTGGAACGACAATTGAGGAGGCACGAAGAATATCCTGTTTTATTCCGCAAAGCTTTTGGCATCAAGTCGGCCGATGAAATTAACCGGGAGCTCGTCTCGAAAGCCATAGCTCAGTTTGAGCGAAGTCTGATCGGTAGTGGAAATACGCGTTATGAGCAGGCCTTGCGTGGGGAAATTATCCTGACCGAGGATGAGTTGGCGGGATATTTGATGTTTATCGACGCCGTACCCGATTTGCCGGATGCGGAATGCGGACATTGCCATGCCGAGCCTCTGTTTACGACGTTCGAATTTAAGAACAATGGCCTCGAACCGATAGACAACCTCGAGGATTTTCCAGATAAGGGGCGTGGAGAAGCAACCGGCGCCTTATTTGATAATGGAAAATTTAAAACACCTACCTTGTTCAATGCAGCCATTTCTCCCCCCTATATGCATGATGGGCGGTTTGAAACTCTCGAGGAGGTGTTGGATCACTACAACAGCGGCGGGCATCGTCAGCCCAATACCGATCCATTGATTCGTCCCCTTGGATTGACCGAAAAACAAAAGCAGCAGGTCATTGCATTTGTTAAAACTTTGACCGATACGGCATTTCTGACCAATCCGGATTTCGCCAATCCGACACATTGATGAGTAACAAATTGTCGCCAATAAATATCATTATATACTGATAGTCAATCTTATTTGATTTTACGACACATAGAATCAGGTAACAATACTGATATTTTGTATTATGGGGAGGCTACATGTGCTCTTATATTTGTATTGTCCGAAATCGATTTATAGATAGCAAGAGATATAATAGTTTTGGATATGTTCATGGGATTATAATTTGCATACTCGGGCCACCGGATAATTTCTAGTGGCTCGTTTTTTTTACAGCAAATGTTTAAGCCTGATTTTATTTTCTTGCTCAGCCCGCTTCCACAACTTCATAAAGACAAACGCAGTAATGGTCGCATCGCCCATAGCTGAATGCCGGTGATGGGTTTTGATTTCAAATTCGCGGGCAATCTCATCCAACGTAGGCATTTGCTGCCGATACCGGTCGTAGGCAAATTTACTTGGGAAGGTCTTTCGGTACAGATCTCCGGTATCAATCACGGGATTGATCAACTCAAATTTGAAGTGTCGGCTCAGCGCTTGATTGATCATGGCAATGTCATATCCGATGTGATGCCCTACGATTACTTTTCCACTGAGGCGTGGTACGATGGTTTCTAAAAACGCTTGTTCGGACAAGCCATCCTCGATGTCCCGACGAAGTAAACCATGGATGGGGATGCTTTGCCGGTCAAAATAGGATTGGCTGATGTAGCAGGAAAAAGATTCATTGGGCAGAATTTCAAAATTCTGAACCGGAACAGAAGCGTATGAAATGATCCGGTCCTTGTATACATCCAACCCCGTAGCTTCCAGGTCAATGACTTCAAATTCCACCTCCCTGAGCAGCGTTTTAGGGTGGATGCGCCGAGTCTGCTCCCAATAATCCTGCACCCATTCTGGCTGACCGGAAAGTAGTTTCTTTTTGGAATTGCCGTTAAAAAACCACATCAGAAAAATTTTAGTCGGAATCGTATCGTCAAAACCTCCTGCAACTGACCGATAGGATTGAAACTATTGCGGAGCAGTAATCGCTGGACCTTACTCAGGTTATCCGGAGGGAAGTACCTTCCGGTATTGGAATTTTTGATCCCATTTTGGGCTCGCAATTTCATCAGAACGTCGTACGCATCCCGGGCATCGAGGTACAGTTCTGCATTTTTCGCATCAACTTCTGCGAGTTTTTCGAACCGATCGATGGTGTTGTTGATCCTACCTACTTTTTGTTCGAGGATGAGCACACGCCCGGCGTCGACAAGGGGGAGCATAGCGCGGAGTTTGATGTCAAATTGATTTTTGTGGGCGCCATCTTTTTCGAGTATGAAATTTCTGAAAAAACTTAGTGGTGGCGGAGTTTCTACCGCATATTTGGCCAGGTAAGTCAGAAAGATTTTGCTGTCGTGGATAATTTTAAATATATGGGCTGTGAGTTCTTTGGTGAGGTTGATTTCACCGTATACCGAGCGATAATCCATGAAAATATTGGCATGCAAAATGGAATCGGAGTCCGGAGAACGTATCCATTGGCTAAACTGACCTTTCCATTCCTCGATCGATAGACACCATCGGGGGTTGCTGGCCATCATATTGGCCGGACATTTTTTAAACCCACAAGCCACCATAATATCCACGACATGGCTGGCCAGATCCAGAAAATATTTTTTAACCTCAGTGTATTGATCACGGGGGACTTCCTCAAAAAGGATGGCGTGGTCCTGGTCAGTGCGGATTATTTGTTCCTTTCGCCCCAGAGAGCCAATGGCTACCCATGTAAACTTCACCGGGGGCGTGCGACCTGTCTCTTCCGCAATTCGTTCCTGTGATATTTCTATCGCCCTTACAAAAAGAGCGTCGTTGATGGCTGTCATGATATCAGAAATAAAGGTAATCGCCACGTCGTGTTCCAGGTATCTTTCCAGTAATAGATCGGCTTTCTCGCGGATCCGGCGCAACATATCCGTATCCCGGGTGCGTTTCATTCGTTTGATAATCATTCCGGGGCTATTACCCTGGTAAACCACCATGTCACCTTCTGAAAAAACACCTTCGATCGGCGATTCATCGGTGCCATCCCGGGTGATAATTATCTGGCTGATATTGTGCTGGGTCATTGTCATTTGTGCATCGGCATAGGTCGATCCCGGCGGCAAACAGATGACCGGTGAATGCATGACTTCACTGATTGGACGGTCGAGCTCCAATCTTCTCAATCCCACAATTCGTCTGATATCAGAATCCGTCAATATTCCTTTCGGAAAATTATCCTCGTTCACAACAATGATCGAGCTGACTTTTTCCAGGGTCATTATACTGGCTGCTACTTCGATGGAAGTTTCCGGACTACAGGTGACGGGTTCCCGCAACACTTTCAACGTCTGAACTTCCAGTAGTTTTTCTTCCTGAAATACCTCTCCGGTTTGGAGAAAAACCAATCCATCAGTGTTTTCTTTTCGACGGTCCTTGCGTGTGCCGGCGGCAAAACTGGCTGCCAGAAACGAGCTGACTTTGGGGTTATGGGCCATAATTTCCCGCATGTCTTCTGTAGCTACACCGTATACGATGGATTCTTCCTGGGCTGTAGCTGTAGAAAGGTAGGGTTGATTGGCGATAACAGGACGAATGCCGAAAAGATCTCCTTCTCCACAAACGTCTACCAGGATATTCACACCGCCTTCGAGTCGTTCAAGCTTTACGGCACCTTTGCGGATCAAATAAAAATACCGGTCGGCCGGGTCATTCTGCCGGAAGAATGTTTCCCCTTTGTCCACGTATTTTATTTTGATTCCCGACATGATTCGTTCAACTTCTTTTTCGTTCATCATGGAAAAAGGGGGAAGTTCCACCAGGAAATCCTGAATTCGCTGCTTGAGAACATTGGGCTCTTTCATCGCTGTATAACCATTTTTTCGGTCCATGTATTTCGATCCGTTGACACGCTTATGATGATAATGCCCGGGGACCATGATGAGGTCGAAATCCGCCATACGTGGTGGTTTGAATTCACTTCCTGCCGATACAATTCACGACCCTGGATATCCTGAACGGAGATGGTACGAATCGCATGCTCCGGAAGGCTCTGTATGGTAATGTAATCATTCGCTGGATTGGGGTATGCCTTGATCTTGCCTTTTAGGTCCGGATGGGA
>CALGAA010000261.1 GCA_937952445.1 uncultured Bacteroidota bacterium
ACAAACAGATCTGGATGAAACCCAGCGGCAGTATCTGGAAATCATCAACCAGTCAACGGTGTCCTTGTACCGCATTATCAACGACATTCTGGATTTTTCCAAGATGGAAAGCAACAATATGGAGTTGGTGATCGATCAGGTAAATGTAGAGGAGGTGATCTCGGAATCGATCAACATCGTTTCCTACGGAATGGTAAAAAAGAAACTCGAATTGTTGCTGGACATCGAACAGGCGGTGCCGGAATATATATGGGTGGATGCGATGCGCATCAAACAGATTCTGGTGAATTTGCTGAGCAATGCGTTGAAATTTACTCCTAAGGGGGAGGTGAAGCTGTACGTGCGTTTGCTGGAGGATTGTGGCAATGGCATGATGAAGATTCGATTTGGAGTGAAAGATACCGGAATAGGTATCCATCCGGACAAGATGCAGGAGATATTCAAGGCCTTTACGCAAGAGGATGGCAGTATTACGCGTAAGTATGGAGGGACCGGGCTTGGGCTGACGATTTCGAATAAGCTGCTTTCGCTCGCGGGTAGCAAATTGCAGGTGGAAAGCGTACAGGGGGAGGGCAGCGATTTTTATTTTGACCTATTGGTGGAAGGTGCGCGCACAGAGTCGGAGCTCGTACTGGAGGGAGTTGACCGCGTACTTATCGTGGATGACAATGCCAATAATCGCCAAATTCTCAGGACGATGCTCGAGCATCGGGGGGTCGAAGTTCAGGAGGCTGAAAGCGGTCTGAAAGCGTTGTTGTTTCTCACCGAGAATGCACGGTACGATGTAATCATTATGGATTACCATATGCCGATAATGGACGGACTCGAAACCATCAAGAAAATCAAAGAGCTTCAGTCAAACCAGAATGTCGTCCCTTCATTTATCGTCCTGTACAGTTCGTCGGATGATGCAAAATTGAACATGGCTTGTGATCAACTCGGTATACAACACCGATTGCTGAAGCCCGTGAGGTCCAACCAGATGTTCCAGGTGTTGTCTGAATTGCACGCCGGTCGTGACCAGCTGTTCTCAGAACAATTGTCGGTTAAAAGCACCGCTTCTCAGGGGAACTTTAAGGTCCTCATTGCAGAAGACAATAAAATTAATATGACGCTGGCCCGTGTGTACGTACAGGAGCTGTATCCAGATGCTGACATACTGGAAGCAAGGGATGGGAAAGAAGCGGTACGGCTTTTTAAAGAGGAGAGACCCGACATCATATTTATGGATATTCAAATGCCCGATCTCAATGGACTCGAAGCCACAAAGTTGATTCGAAATTTGGAGGAGCATATAGAAATCCCTATAATAGCATTGACAGCCGGAACACTCCCCGGGGAAAAAGAACGTTGTCTGGAAGCCGGTATGACCGATTTTTTGGCAAAGCCTGTGCTGAAAAAAACGTTTGGAGACATGCTCAACAAATGGTTGATTCTGACAGGAGAAAGATCTGAATGATATTTCAATTCTTGTATTGGCAGAGTATTTGGTCCTCCGACGCGGGAATGATCCGATTTTTCACATACACCACAGGCAAAGTTCGTAACTATGCAGCGCCAGCACCTTCCTTCCCGGAAAGAGGAACTCATTCAGGAAATTGAGCAACTACGCACCTCGAACGAATTGAAAAATGGGTGGATATCCATGATCAGCCATCATTTTAAAGGCACCTTCAGCAGTATGGTAATGCTTATCGATGCACTGGAAAACGATTCGATCAGTCGGACCGATTTTATTGATTTGTTGCCCCAGCTCAAATCAGATGCGGAGAAAAATATAAAATTAATTTCAGAGGCTGGAGTCTGGATGAAGACCCTCCAGGAGGATTATGAGATGGTGTATGAGGAACTGGTTTTCCGGGAAGTATACGACCAGCTGAAGTATAAATTCCATCGGGGATTGGAGGATAAAAAAGTAAAACTGAACTTTGTCGGTGAGGACAATCTCAGGTTGATCTCAGATCGGTTTTTATTGACTTTTATTTTGGAAAGGCTGTTGGACAATGCCATCAAGTATTCCCACTCCGGTCAGACCGTCCATATTCGTGCGGAAAACACAGATCATAGTACAAGGGTCACGGTGGCAGATCGGGGTGTCGGTATGTCAGCGCAAATGCTGCCTTCCATATTTTCTTTTGATGGACCGGTATATCAGGGAACGCGGGGTGAAATGGGGCTGGGGCTGAGTCTTAAAATCGTTAAGAGTTTTGTATCTTTGTTGGCAGGAAAAATTGAATTCGCATCTTCAGTTGGTGAGGGTACGGAAGTCAATATTTATCTACCCTTAAGTAAAAACTAAAACGGCACATGCATGAAGAGCTACGTATTTTGGTGGCTGATGATCACGCCATCGTGCGGATGGGATTGATTCGGGAGATCAGGGAATTGAAACCGAGGGCACGGTTGTATGAAGTGGAAGATTATGAATCTCTATATAAACTGGTAGCCAAAGAAAAACTGGACCTCGCAATTGTCGATGTAAAAATGCCCAACGGATCCTTTCCTGAGGCGATAGAATACGTCAAAATCAAACAACCTGACTTGAAGATTCTGGTATTTTCGTCGCATGATGAAATGTTGTATGCTCCGCGGTTTATAAAAATGGGCGCAGATGGTTTCCTCAACAAACATTCCTCCCGACAGGAAATAGAGCAAGCCCTGCAGGCGATGATGACCAAGGGGAAGTATCTTAGTGATGAACTGAAAGATGCTATGGTATTTGAAGTTCACAAAAAGCAAAAGAAGGATGCATCGGTGGCCGCATTGTCCAATCGGGAATTGCAGGTAGCGAATAAAATTTGCGAAGGTTTGTCAATCAAAGAAATTTCCAATCACCTGCATCTTCATACGTCCACCATCAGTACTTACAAAAATCGCATTTTTGAAAAGCTCAATATCAATTCTATTCCGGAGCTGGTCGAGGTGTTGAGAATGTATGAATGAGTAACCACAAAGCTCAAAGCTCAAAGTTCTAACCACTAGACTCTAAACCCTATTCCCAGAGGCTTTACCTGCCTGCCATTACCGGCAGGGTAGGCAGGCAATCCGTTCTTGCTAAATGCATTGTAGTGCCTTTGCAATTCATCCGTACGGACTCCCGTTGGTCGTAGGCTTTCAGCAAATCCTTCTCTTGACACTCTCCACTCACCCCCCCCTCACACCTCTAAGCTCTAAGCTCCAAAATCTAAACTCTAACCCCCCTACCTCAACATCTTCATCGGATGCTCCAGATAGTCCTGAAGCGTCTGCATAAACTGAGCACCGACCGCCCCGTCCACAACGCGGTGATCACAACTCAGCGTGATTTTCATCGTATTTCCGATCACGATCTGGCCATCCCGGACAACCGGTTTGGTATTGATCGTTCCGACGGCGAGGATGCAGGCATCGGGAGGATTGATAATGGCTGTGAATTCATCGATTCCAAACATACCCAAATTGGAAATCGTGAACGTGTTGCCCTGCATTTCCTCAGGCTTGAGTTTTTTATCCCGGGCTCGCACGGCCAGGTCACCAATTTCGGCCTTGATTTCTGACAGCGATTTGTAATCGGCATGACGGATCACCGGAACCATCAGACCTTCATCGACTGCTACGGCCACCCCGATGTTGATATCGCCGTGCAGGGTTATTTTTTCGCTGTCGATGGATGCATTGACAAATGGATGTTTGCGCAATGCCATCGCCGCTGCTTTGATTACTATATCGTTGAAGGAGATACGAACCTCTTCATCGTTGGAATTGAGCGATTTTCGGGCAGCGATTGCGTTGTCCATGTCGACTTCCACGGTCAGATAGAAATGCGGTGAAGTATACTTGCTTTCGCTGAGTCGTTTGCCGATGATTTTTCGCATTTGCGATAGCCGTACGGTCTGGTCTTCTCCGCTCTGTATCGAAATTCCTGCTGAAGCCGCTGCCGGAGTCTGGACCCCGCTTTCGATGGCTTTTTCAACGTCTCGTTTGATGATGCGACCGCCGTCTCCTGAGCCGGTCAGTTGTGTAATATCGATTCCCTTGTCCGAAGCCATTTTTCGGGCCAGGGGTGACGCTTTGGTCCGACCGTCATCAGTAGAAGATTTCTGGGTTTCGGCTGGTGCAGGGGTATCTGATTTTTCTTCTTCCGTGCTATCCGCGGTAGTATCTTCTTGCTCCTCCTGCTCTTCTTCCTTTTCCTCTTTTTGCTCCTGGCTGGCTTCTTCGAGTAGTGCCTCGTAATCTTCTCCCTCTTCTCCCACTACAGCCACTACTGCATCCACGGGAACGGGACCTTCTTTGATCGCAATGTGCAAAAGTTTCCCCTCCCAGTAACTCTCCAATTCCATCGTGGCTTTGTCTGTTTCCACTTCTGCAAGAATATCACCGGGTTCAATATCATCGCCTTCGTTTTTGAGCCACCCAACGATCACTCCCTCCTCCATCGTGTCGCTCATCCGGGGCATTCGTATTACTTCAGCCATTTGTTCGTTTTATTTTATCGTATAAAGTTACAAAGATAAATAAACAAATTATAAATGATAATATCATGTTCCCGAGAAAGAAAATGTTATTTTTGAATCATGAATCATTTACCCAACAGCTTTGAATCTCTGATTCATTCCTTGAGTCAGCTTCCAGGCATCGGGAAGAAAACAGCGATGCGGCTGGCGATGTACATCGTAGATCACAAGAACAAAATAGGACCGGAATTTTCCACGGCACTGGCCCGGATCGAATCCGAATTGACCAATTGCAGTGTTTGCGGACATTACGCCGATCAGAAACGTTGCACGATTTGTGCGGATCCCAAGCGCAACAATGGCGTGGTATGCGTGGTGGAAAGCGTGAAAGACCTGATCGCCATCGAAGATACGGGACAATTCCAGGGACGGTACCACGTACTCGGAGGATTGATTTCACCGATTGATGGGATAGGACCGGATGATATCCGTATACAATCCTTGCTTGATCGCATCGAATCCGAGGAAATATCCGAATTGATTATGGCTATTAGTTCGACCATCGAAGGCGACACCACCCTGTATTATATATCCCAACAAATTGGCGGACGCGTGGCGCTGAGCTCGATTGCCCGTGGCGTGGCATTTGGTGGAGAACTGGAATATGCCGATGATTTTACCCTGGGGCGGGCTATCCTGCGCCGCACGCCGGTGGAACAACTATTTAATGGAGAACATTGATGGATTTGTCCATTATTGTGGTGAATTATAATGTGCGGTATTTTCTGCACCTGTGCCTGGAATCGCTCCAGGCGGCTACCCGGGATCTTCACAGCGAAATCATCGTCGTGGACAACGCATCCGGGGATGGTTCTACCACGATGATCCGGGAACAATTCCCCTCCATTCATTTGATCCCCAATTCGGAAAATGTAGGATTTGGTCGGGCGTGCAATCAGGGTCTCGATGTAGCCCGGGGCCGGTATATCCTGTTCGTCAATCCGGATACCATGATGGGAGAAACCCTCCTGTACAAGGCCCTGGCTGTATTTGATGGAGATCGTAAAATTGGCGCCGTAGGAGTATGCCTTCTCGATGGAAACGGAGAGATCCTCCCGGAGTCCAAACGGTCAATTCCGACGTTGTGGTCGGGATTTACCAAATTTTCGGGTTTGAGCGATGTGTTTCCCCGGATTCCGCTTTTCAATGGTTACTACGCCCCTGGCATTGATTACGACCAGACCGGTGATATCGAAGTTTTACCCGGCGCTTTTATGCTGATTCGAAAATCAGTCCTGGAGGAGATCGGTGGATTCGATCCGCGGTTTTTTATGTACGCGGAAGACATTGATTTGTCGTACCGCATTACGCGGGCGGGATATGCCATCCGGTATGTAGGCTCACTGCACGTGGTTCATTTCAAGGGCGAGAGCACCCAAAAATCGGAGAAAACTTATACAAGTACTTTTTTTCATTCCATGCGGCTGTTTATTCAAAAATACCGGAACGAACTGTATGCTCCTCCGGTTGCGTGGATGCTGGACAAAGTAGTTGCCACGATCCAGCGCATTCAAAACATCCGTAAGCAGATCAGACCATCGCGGGCTTCCACACGTACCGCATCGTTTCCATCCCACCTGGCAATCCTCTCCGGGAAATCGCGCATCGAAGAAGTTTTACGGACCCAGTTTAATACGCCTGATTGGGAAATCATCCCGGATGAAGGGTCTGGCGAAGCCCCTTTTTACCTGCGGTACGCTCCTGCTTATCTTTCGACTCATGCGGATTCGGCAGTGATGGTGGACTTCAGGAGCATGAGCTTTGATCAGATCGTGCAGCTATGGAAAATTCCCAAACGACCTCCCATATACCTGGTGGACGGGAGCCATGCGTACATAATTTCGTCCCAAAATAAGGAAAAACAAGGAGAAGTCCATACCTTTACGTTATGATTGATAAACAGCGAATTGCAGAACTGAGTACGGAAATTTTGCAGGAAGTTATCGATAGCAGAAGGCATCTGCACCGATTTCCTGAGCTTTCTTTTCAGGAAGTACAGACCTCTGCATTTATTGCTGGTAAGCTCCGTGAATGGGGGATTCCTTTTCAAGAGAACATCGGCGGATATGGCGTAGTGGGAATGATCGAAGGGGAGCATGGCGCTGGACCTACCATTGCGTTGCGCGGCGATATGGATGCCCTGCCGATACAGGAAGAAAACGACGTGGAATACTCCTCAGTTCATGATGGGGTCATGCACGCCTGCGGTCATGATGTCCACTCCAGTTCGCTACTCGGGACAGCTTTCGTGTTATCGAGGATAAAGGCCAATTTCGCGGGTCGGGTCAAATTGATTTTTCAGCCTGGCGAAGAAAAATTACCCGTAGGAGCATCGCTAATGATCAAGGATGGGGTACTCCGGAACCCGGAACCGGCTGCCATCGTCGGTCAGCACGTGCATCCTCCGCTCGAAGCCGGCATGGTGGGTTTTTGTCCGGGAAAATACATGGCTTCCAGCGATGAACTTTTTCTGACCGTGCGCGGGCAAGGGGGACATGGAGCGCTTCCGCACCAGGGAATCGACACTACTCTTGCAGCGGCGCACATTATAGTGGCTTTACAACAAATTGTCAGCCGTCGATCCGATCCGACCATTCCGTCGGTATTGACGCTGGGAAAAATCGAAAGCGACGGTGGTTCGACCAACATCATCCCGGATACCGTGCACATCCAGGGAACCTTCCGGGCTATGGATGAGCAGTGGCGCAGCCAGGCCCATGACCTGATCCGCCAGACGGTGGAAAATACAGCGCGTGCCCTGGGGGCAGAAGCCTCGATCGAAATCAAGGTTGGCTATCCGTATCTGTACAACGAGCCCCGGCTTACGCAGCGGCTGCAAACCCGGGCCATCGAGTTTCTCGGTCCCGACCGGGTGGTCGATTTACCCATCCAGATGACGTCGGAGGATTTTGCGTTTTATTCCCACGAAATCGATGCGTGTGTTTATCGGCTCGGAATCTCCTGTCCGGGCGCTACGGCCCCACGCCAGCTTCATACCTCGACCTTCGATGTCGACGAGCGGTGTTTTGAGACCAGTATCGGCTTGATGGCGTATTTGGCTCTCGCTGAATTGGCTGAGAACCAGTGATATGTAGGCTTCCTATTAAAGTTTTGATAAAATAATACATTTTTTGCTTGGATATTCGCCGGGAAAATCCATATATTTGACATATTAAAAAAATATATAATATATAACATCCCTAAAACCTGAAGCCCATGGCGACAATTCTAATAGTTGATGATGAGGATGCGATCCGCAGAACTCTAAAGGATATTTTGACCTTTGAAAAGTACAAAGTGGACGAGGCCCGTGATGGTATGGATGGACTGGCCAAGGTCAAGAAGAACAATTACGATGTCGTATTGATGGACATCAAAATGCCCAATATGGACGGCATGGATGCTTTGGAGCGTTTGCAGGAAATCCAGCCTGACCTCCCCGTGATCATGATCAGCGGCCACGCCAATATCGACAATGCGGTCGAAGCGGTGAAAAAGGGCGCCTTTGATTTTATTCAAAAACCGCCTGATCTCAACCGTTTACTCATCACGGTCAGGCACGCTCTCGACATCGGAAGCCTGGTCAACAAAACGCGCGATCTGGAAAGGAAGGTCCACAACGCCAATATGCACGAAATGATCGGTAAGTCCGATGCGCTGAAACATGTGCGGCAAATGATCGAACGCGTGGCTCCGACGAATGCCCGGGTGTTGATCACCGGCGACAATGGTACGGGAAAGGAACTGGTGGCGGGATGGATTCACGCCAAAAGCGAACGGGCCGATAAGCCTCTCATCGCAGTCAACTGTGCAGCGATACCTTCCGAACTCATCCAAAGTGAATTGTTTGGGCACGAAAAAGGGGCGTTTACCACCGCCGTAAAACAACGGATCGGAAAATTTGAACAAGCGAACAAAGGCACTCTTTTCCTCGATGAAGTGGGGGATATGAGTCTTTCGGCTCAGGCTAAAGTCCTACGCGCGCTCGAAGAGCATAAAATCATGCGCGTGGGTGGAGATAAAATGATACCGGTGGATGTCAGGGTCCTGGCTGCAACCAATAAGGATTTGCAGAAAGAAATCCGGGAGGGCCGCTTTCGCGAGGATTTGTTCCATCGGTTGCAAATCATCAACATCAAGGTTCCTTCGCTCAACGACCGGCGGGAAGACATCCCCATGTTAGTAGAATATTTCACCAAAATGATATGCGAACAAAATGGATATCCCAACAAAACGTTCTCTAAGTCAGCGGTTGAAATGCTCCAAAAACACAATTGGACCGGGAACATCCGGGAACTGCGCAACGTGGTCGAACGGCTGATTATTCTGAGTACAGGTGAAATCGATGAACACATGGTCGAAAAGTATGTCAACCCTACGGCGTATACCAAACCGGGGATTAATGACTTTATTAACCGATTTTCTTCATTGGAAGAAGCCACAGAATTTTTGGAAAACGCTTATAAAAATAGAAGATAGTAACGATTTCTACTGTTCCAATAACCATAAACAAATAATTATTTGGATGTCCTCCATCCCCGGACTGGTGTGTAGGCCAGTGGGGATTGTGGAAGAGATGAATTTGGAAGACTATAAGATGTATTATGGAAGACAATAAAACGATTGATCCACAACCACATAAAAGCAGGAAGAAATGGTGGTCTTTAAAAGGTGAGAATTCGTGGACCCTGTTTAAGGTGATTGCGGAGATTGTGGATGGATTTGAAATACTCAATTCTGTAGGTCCTTGCGTGTCGGTATTTGGATCCGCCCGGACAACACCGGATAATAAGTACTACAAAGCAGCAGTGGAAATATCCCGACGGCTTGTACAGGAAGGATACGGGGTGATCACCGGAGGAGGACCGGGGATCATGGAAGCCGGGAATAAAGGAGCCCATATGGAAAATGGAATATCGGTCGGATTGACGATCGACTTGCCGTTTGAAGCCTCGTACAACAAATACATCAGCCCCCGAATGATCCTTCCCCATCGGTATTTTTTCGTTCGGAAGGTCATGTTTGTAAAATATGCGCAGGCTTTTGTCGCTCTACCCGGAGGTTTTGGGACCATGGATGAACTATTCGAAGTATTGACGCTGGTCCAGACAAAATCGAGTTCCCATGTGCCGATCATCCTGTTTGGGACAGAATACTGGTCAGGGTTGGTCGATTGGCTCCGCCAGGTCATGTACGAAAAAGAAGGGAACATCAATAAGGAGGATCTCGATCTGTTTCATCTGACCGATGACATCGATGAAGTGATGGATATCATATGTTGCTTCTACGAAGAGGATACCGGCAGTAAACTTCAACCCAATTACGAACTTTGATCCCCGCTGATTTGGTCAAGCCTTTCCTGACTTGTTTTTCACTTCCCTCGGAGCTGAATTTTTCACCTGAAGGAACCACCGAAAAGATCAATTGGTAGCGGAGATTTAATTTCGGAAAATCCATTCGATCCCCATTCGGATCGTGGGATCCATCAACGGATAGTGGTAATTGTCAAACAGGATTTTATCCTGCCACAGCAAATTGGCGTTTTCCATGCGAACGAAGAATTTGAACGTCCGGACCCTGAACGCGAAAAAGGGGGTAAACCGGTATTCAGCTGCCAGGGTTTGGTCGGTCGGGATGAAAGATTGAACAAAGGGCAGATAATACGCTGCGTCGTGGCTGTTTTTCCAATATACGGTAAATCCAAGATTGAGGTGCATCCTGTTCTTGAACCATTTGTCTTCGATAAAAATCGAATGCCTTCCCGATAATGGGGGGTATCCCGGAATATTCTGGTCCGACGCGAAAAAAGCGATTTCGTTTTGAAGATGAAAAATCCCCAAATGGGCATTGAGCATGGGAGTGATCGTCACCGAGGTTTGATTGTCCAGGGTATCAGGCAACCCCCACTGGTTGAGGTAACTCAGATTGGACTGGAACAATTGATTCAACTCAATTCGGGCCTGGAGACGGTCCGATTGGTATCCGATCGAACCCCCCAAAATCTGGGTAAACGTCGAAGGCGGGTCAAGATCCCAGAGCGTTGTCCCAGATAAATTTTGGTGCCGGTACAACCAGGGTGCCGGGGTTCGTTTAAGTGCTGCCTGCGCAGAGACGGCAAATCCCCGCCAATCCGTTGTCAATTCCCCTGAAACGTCAAAATATACGTTGTTGTTGTATATCCTTAAATCCAAATGCCCGAGCAGGTCCAGAAAGTTGGTTTGGAGTACCAGGTCTCCCTGCTGCACAAATTCCTGCCAGTTCTGGCTGCGATCGATGTGTTGGATTTGACTGATCCTAAGCCCTGTCAGAGACCGTAAGGTAAATACGGATCGGGTACTGTCCGAGAATTCCAAAATGGCACCAGGCAACGCACTGGTTTGTTTGACGAAGGAGCTGATCCCATCCAATCCTTCCAACGAGAACGCCGGGAAAAATTCCATCATACTTTGGGTCGAATTCATGCTGATTTGGCGCTGAAGGTAATCGACTTCCACACCCGCGTTTACCTCGTATTGTTGAAACCGCAAAGCCTTCAGCATCCACCCGGCACGGGCATTTTTACGGTCATCTCTGCTGATTCCATTCCGAAACCGGATGGGATAACCAGCCCGGTTTTCATAAATATCCTGCTGGGG
>CALGAA010000262.1 GCA_937952445.1 uncultured Bacteroidota bacterium
GTGCGGTGGGTGGAAGCATCCCCGGTATGTATGCATAGGAAAAACTGCGACAGGTTGGTTTCATAGTCCCGTTGACCTATTTGGTGGGTGGATTCCCCTTCCGATAAAAGGGACACCATTAGATCCATCAATACAGTCAGACCAGCGCCTTTCCACAATCCCACGGGAAGTACCTGACCTCCCTGAAGGATGGCATCAGGATCCCGGGTCAAATTACCCGATTCGTCCCATCCGCCGTAGTAGGACAACATTTCACCCCGGCTGGATATGTCTTCCATTTTCCCATACGAGTACTGGGAAGTAGCCATATCCAAAACCACGTGTCCCTCTTTTCTGGGCACAGCCAGGACGAGGGGATTGTTTCCGATCATATTTTTTTGACTTCCCCAGGGCGCCATATTGGGAATGGTATTGGTCATGCATATAGCCATACAATCGTGTTCAGCTGCGATCCACCCATAAGTTCCACCGCGCATCCAGTGATTGGTATGGCTCAGTGCCACCGCACCCAATCCATGAGTTCGGGCCAGGGTAATCGCCCGGTTTATCGCCTGATGAGCGTTGAGCACCCCGGACCGTTGATGACCATTCCATTTTTCCAACGCTCCAACTTGCGAAGTTTGGGTCATTTCCCCGTCAACCCGGATATATCCGGATTGCACATATTCTGCAAAACGTGGAAATCGATTCAATCCATGCGATTCCACCCCATCACAACTCGATTGAGTGTGGGTATGCGCAATCAGTCGGGCATCTTCCTCCCCAAATCCCAATTTCCGGTTGATTGCATAAAGCCGCGCCTCAATTTCCTCGAAAGGAAAACGCAGTCGACCTTGTTCCGTCTCCATACATTCTGTTTTTTCGTGTAATTTTAGCTGGTCAAAATCCGAATGGCCACACCAACAAAGGCTAATTTCCAGATTCCTTTGTACCGAACCCAAAAACTTCCATCCAGAGACCGCTTTTATGCACTGACCTTCTCTGATCAAGCGCGGATCATGGGCTATGACGTCATAGATTCATGCCTCAAAAATAATCTCGCATCCCGTTTTAAATTCCTACGGAACAAGGAATTACATCCCCCGATGGGCATTTACGTTTCTCCGATCTGTCCATCTTACCGAAGTCAGAGAAAATACAGCATTGGAACCTAAAATATAGTGCCCTAAAACTCGCTCTCTACGTAGTCTATTTCCTGAAACTCTGCAACTTCCTTTTGCCAGACATTCTCGACAAAATCCACATGGTCGGGATGATTGTTGTACGTGTCGTATCCGTCCTGATCTTCGAATTGCATAATCAACCCGAAATCAAAATTGTTCTTAGGACTTACTTCGCGTACGCAGCGAAGATTGTGAACGGTCGAAATTTTACCCAGGTCGAGCGCTTTTTGGATAAACAATTTCTCTTCGTCGGAACCTTTTCCGTGAATAAGTTTGAAATAAACCGTGTGTGTTATCATATCATCTTTTGTTTCGGAAACGCAGCCCTGGGTGAGCAGAAGGAGAGCAAGTACGGGAATTCCTGGTGCTAATTTCTTATAGGAACCCCAAATTCGGTACGCGAGCCATGATAGGTGCTTCATATCACAATTTTTATTTGAAAGTGTGGAAATTACATAAAAATAGGGGTTATATAGAGCTCTTTCAAAGAAAGCATATAAATAATTCGAATATTGGCGAAAAAATAAAGTTACTGAACCGTATACCCCCCATCGATCACGAGCGATTGGCCGGTGATGCCCGATGAAGAAGCGGCGGAAAGAAACAGGGCAGCCTGGACAATTTCCTCCGTTCGAATCAACCGCTTTTGGGGAACGAGTGGATATATCACCTCCTTGAGAACCCGATCAGGAGTGGTATTTCGCGTCCTGGCAAGATCTTCAAATTGACCCCGGACCAGGGGTGTATCTACATACCCCGGGCAAATCGCATTGGCCGTAATGCCGTATGCTGCACCTTCCAGCGCGGTAACTTTGGTCAGACCGATCAATCCGTGCTTAGCACTATTGTAAGCGGACTTTCCCGCAAAACCCACCAGTCCGTTGATCGATGCGATGTTGATAATTCTTCCAAATCCCTTTTTTTTCATCACTGGAAACGCCTCCCTGGTCAGCATAAACGGACCAGTGAGCATAACCCGGATCATATGTTCAAATTTTTCCACGGGAAAATCCTCCAAAAGAGCCACGTGCTGCAGTCCGGCGTTGTTGACCAGTATATCGATCGTACCCCATGAGGCGACCATTTCCCCTATCACCAGTTTGACTTCCTTCTCATTAGCCACATCGCACTTCATTCCTTTTCCCGACAGGCCATTTCTCTGGAAAAGAGCGGCTTGATCCCGAACCTCCTTTTCATTCACATCGGACAACACTACCCGGGCTCCGGCTTGTGCAAATCCCATAGCGATTTGGAGACCAATTCCACTTGCAGCCCCGGTGACCAATACATTTTTTCCCGATAAACTCTTACTCAGTGCCATTTTGAACGTTATTTTGAATTTCAAAAAGAGGCATTAGGGGAAATTCTCCCCAGGATCCCGTTCCAGTTTGAAGACCCAATTGTTGTACGGATTGAGAAAGATAAGAATGAACATCATTCCAAACCCCAATTCGTACACCTCCCACTTGCGTTCTGCAGGGATTACCATAATCACAAAGGTCAGCAAAATAAAAACCAATGCGTGGTGACCTTTGACGACCGGAACTGCGAACCCGTCAATGAGCCGACGAATCCACTCCACCCGCCGGTGTAACAGCGGAACGATGAGGAGATAAATAGCCATGACAATAGTGAGCAACTGACTAAAAATCAACTTGTTGATCTTGGTTTCACCGACAACCAAATTGTGCAGATTGGTTTCCCCCTGTGCATTCCTCTCCATAAAATATTCGTTCGTTTCCCAGCCAAAGATCCGCTGTCCCCAGGAAATCTCTTCCCCTGCTGCGAAGAAAAACAAAAGGGTAAATACGGCGGTACCGACCAACCACATCCAATCTCTTTTCTTCCATTGCCGAACCAATCGATGGCCACATATAATAGCCACGGACAACAGAGCCAGCGTGGTTAGATTTTCAACGATTCCATCTTCGTTCGCAAATCCCTCGTTGAAAAAGATTTCGTCTGTATACCCAATAATGATCGCTGCAATTCCCACGATGCCCAGTAAGGTATAGCCCCACCGGTCGATATGGGTTATTTCCCCTAAAACTGAACCTAATTTTTTATTTGTCATGATGTCTCTCTTAGTGAAAAGGGATACGTTGCCTCCAAACCCGAATTATTCATCATTTTCAAGCAAATACCAGGATTAATCCGGGCTAAGGAATCTGCATAATCCCCCAGGCCAGCAAGATAATCAATCCTATGAAAATCCAACTAAGAAAGAACCCGACCAGATCTTCGCGATACCGCTGGAAGAAGTTTTCCCACCTTTCTTTTTTCAGCCAGCCGGGCAAGTCAAGCAGAAGCAGATCATCCCCGGTTTCGGAGGCCAGGGGTAATTTACCGTCAGGTCCCAGCGTGTCCGCATCGGATTTACGCCGCATTTCATCGAAGAACTTTTCGATGCGGGCCGGATCTTCCGGTTTGGTCACCAGGCTTACTATGAAAAAAGCGGCAAAACCAAGCAGCATGGCCCAGCCAAACGGAGCAGGCATCCATTTATACACCAACATCAGCTCACCTGTGTTGACAAAATTAATCCAATAATAACTGCCCAGGGAAATGATAATAGCTGCTGCCGCACCGTATCGGTTAGCCCCTTTCCAGATCACACCGCCCAGGAAGATAATACCGACAAAAGCGGCGATGGTTTCCGTAAACAAAAACGCATGGAGGACATTGTCAATGCTGAGCGCGAACAAAACGGCTACGATGGATAACCCCAGACCAGAATACCGGCCCATGGCCAACAGTTTTTTATCCGATGCATCTGGGTTAAAGTATTCTTTATAGATGTTTTGGGTGAACAGTGCCCCATTGTTCACCATGAATGTCGAGAGTGAAGACATATTGGCCGCTACGATGGCTGCCAACATCAGACCAACAAATCCGGGACCTAATAGTTCTCTTGCGGCAAAACCAAAAGCATGTTCCGGATCATCCAGGGTAATGCCCATATTGATGACCATCGCTGCTACGATGAGGCCGGTCAATGCCCACCCTACGGTGACCAGTCGTTTGACAAGTGACCCAAAGGTCTGACCGATTCGGCCTGCGCGCTCCGTATTGCCCGTCCCGCACATCGCTACCATATGAGGCTGAGCGGTGATGCCCACCATTCCATTGACAGCCAACATGGCCAGAGTGAATCCATCGATCCCGCTCGCTTCGTTCATCAGATCAAAAAAGTTTTCAGGTAACACCTGGCGCATTCCGGTAAATCCACCCACCTCTTCCAGTCCAATAGGGATCATCAAAACCGATAAAACAATAATCAGAACGCCTTGAAAAACATCCGTATACGCGGAGGCGAGAAGGCCCCCTGCAAAACTATATATAATAAACGCAACCGTCATCGCCAGTACGACGCCGTTGGAGGAGATCATCCCCCCACTCATGATTGTAATGACTTTGGCAGCGCCCTGAAGCATCGCCCCCATGATGAATACGAAAAACAGCATGGCAAAAATGCTGTACACCAATCCCATTTTACGTCCGTAGCGGTCCTCGATGATATCCCCTACCGTGGTTCTGTTGCTCCTCCGGTAAAACGGCGCAATCAGCCAGTAAAAGGGAGTAATCAGCATATTTTTCCACTGGTACCAGATGGTGGCAAAACCGAGTTGGTAGGTTACTCCGGTTTGCGCGACGGGCATTTCGGCGTGTGTTCCGGTACTAAAAGACTGACCCATCATCACCCACCACTTAAATTTACGGTTCCCTCTGAAGTAATCGTCGCTGCTCTTGACTTTTCGGGAAACCCAAAGTCCAAAGGTAACGATACCGATAAAGTATACAAAGAGTATAATGTAGTCTATAAGGGTCATGGTCAGGGTTAAATTGAAAAGAAGCTAATATACACTTATAATTGAAAGCCTGGATAAACAACTCGATTTTTCATCCTAAAATTCCGGAGAATAATGTAGGAAGTACGCAGAAAGAGAGGTTCTCAAATTTTATATAAACAAATAAAATGTTTAAATTTCAGTTTAATATATCGGATGGTGTCTATCCCCGGAAGGCCGAGCAATTGATCATTAAAACATAGCATTATGGATCGTTATAAGCGCAGCCCTCTGTATCACATCTTAATCAGCGCAGTGGCCATTATTTACGTCATCACCGGACTTCGGAAAATATTTAGCCTGGGTACTGTGGCCGCCGACTTTGAATCATGGGGGTATCATCCCATATTTCTGTATGTATTCGGTGTGATCGAAATTGCCGGAGCAGTCGCTCTCATGATTCCGCGTGCCCGGATTCCGGGTATGGTGGCATTGGGGATTATTATGCTCGGGGCCATAGCCACACACTTGTACGCAGGAGAATACTATCAGGTTTTGCTTCCGCTGACTTTACTCTTGTTGCTTGCCTCTCTTTTCGTCATGAGTCAGGATGAGATCCAGGATGCCACGCTGCGGGAGCATGATCAGGCGAACTACTAATGTTCTCGTCGCTGGGGCGAAGAGAACGTTTGGGGTCCCACGGCCGTTAGGGGCTGACGTTCGTTAGCTGCATGGTGAGGAAGAAGGCGTAGGATTCTTCTAAATTAAAACACGCAAAAAGTCTCACAATCGGGGCGAAGAGAACGTTTGAGAACCATTCTTTGGTATCCTCATCGCTGGCGCGAATGGAATCCAATGAATGGTTCGTTTGGGTGAAATGAGCACAGCTCCCTTTACGTTTGGGGCTGATGTTCTTTATTGTAAAAAATGTGATTTATCAGGTTATTCTGCCTCGTTCCCGATTCAATTCTGATCACTGGATTAAAAGAGTTGGGAAAAGCACCTTTACCGATCTGCCAGAGCATTCGCCACCCGCGCAAAATATTCGATGCTCACCCGAACATCCGGCACGTTATTGTCCCAGTTGTGTTCATATTCCACTGAAATCGGGCCTTCAAAACCCTGTCGCTTCATTTCATTCATCACGCCAGAGATGTTGCCCAGTCCGGTGCCCCAATGAACATCATGTGCACCACGAACTCCAAATTCATTGAGGTCTTTGAAGTGAAAACTGATCAACCGTCCTTCTACCTTTCGGAGACATTCCACCGGATCGAGTCCTGAGCGCACCCAGTGCCCGATATCCGCACAAACCCCAATTAATTCACTGCGTCCGTCGAGTAGATTCATAATAATATCCGGATGCCAGAACCTGGACGGAATTGGGTGATTGTGGATCGCTACTTTAATGTTGTATTCTTTACACAGAGATTCCACCAAATCGAGATCGTTGTACACAGGTTCGGATGTGAGGATTCCGATTCCCATATCTTTCGCAAATTCAAATAATTGCCTCCATTCCGTTTCGTTTGAACCCGAGGACACCCCAAATGCAACCGGCGTAATTCCTTTGGATTTCAACAAATCTTTGAGTTCTTGCCGTCGCTCAGCACTCATTTTATAGCTGGTTTCGCCCTCTATACCTGCCCCAATTTTTTGATTTCCATACAATTCGACGTATTTCAGACCCAGGTCGTTGAGTTTGTCCAGGGTTTCTTCCAGGGTGAATAGGCGAAAAGTATACGCTTGTGATCCGATTTTCCAACCCAGTTTCTCGGCCCCTGAGAAATCCTGGGCGTGCAGATGAACTGGAACAAATGTCAATAGGACGAATAAAATGAGAGCTGCAGTTACGTTTTTCATCATGTTACTTAGTAAGTGTGTGTATTTACCAAAAATACTGATTTCTATTGGAAATAAGAGGATTGGATCGGAAATTCATGACCACCATCAACCTCCAATCGAATATATTCCCGGTCTTTACCCGCCTTTGCCCCTGGGGCTATACCCATGGTGTACCCGTATGATATTCGCGGTCTAGCTTCTTCCAAAGGATAAAAAATAACCACGCCATACCTATCACGAACCAAATGCCCGCTAGTGCTCATTCACATGTGCCCTATCCGATTGCATTGCATTGATAAGGTGCAGTGAACACCCCCGAACCATTATTTATTCGTAATAATCCAGGTCCTTATGGAAAGTCTCCGGTAATGTCCTCAAAGCCCATAAGGCCAATATTGTCGTCACCGCTCCCACGATCAACGCACTGTAAATAATACCTACACCAGAGCGCATCAGCAGGAACAGGGTCGTAATCGGAATGACCGCACCCCTTACAAAATTGGGCACCGTGGTCGCCACCGTCGCCCGGAGATTGGTTCCAAACAACTCGGCTGCTACCGTGATAAACAGCGTCCAGTATCCGTTGCTAAAGCCGAGGAGGATGCACAGGATATAGAATCCGGTAACAGACGTCGTGGGCAAAAGCAAATACAGTGCTGTAAAGAAAAAGGAGAGTATGATAAACAGTCCGATGATTTTACGCCTGCTCTGCGTGTACTGGCTCAGCACGCCGCTGACTACATTTCCTACCGCCTGAGCAGCAAAGGATAACAAAACAGCTACACCAGCCTCGATGGGTTCGATGACCCCAATGGCTTTGGCTAGTTCCGGAGAGAAGGTAATTAAAACTCCTACGACAAACCAGATCGGGAATCCGATCACTATGCTTTTCAAATACCTTAAAAACCGTTCCCGATTATTGAACAACATCATAACATTGCCGCGCTGTACCTTTTTGCTAATCGATTTTTTGAAAAGCCCGGATTCAAAGACCCGAATTCTCATTATCAGCAATAACAATCCAAGAACTCCACCAATCCAGTAGGAAGCTCTCCAATCAAAAATTTCGGCAATGACGTAGGCTAAAATTGCGCCCAGCACACCCATGGTAGCCACCAATGTGGTTCCGTATCCCCGGATTTTTTTGGGCAAAATCTCGCTGACAAGGGTAATCCCTGCACCCAGCTCACCCGCTAATCCAACTCCTGCGATAAACCGAAGCCAGGCATACTGTTCAAAGGTTTGAACAAAGCCGTTTGCGATGTTTGCCAAAGAATAAATCAAAATCGACCCAAACAAAACCGACAACCGCCCTTTTTTGTCACCCAGGATTCCCCAAAACAAACCGCCAATCAGCAATCCAGCCATTTGAAGATTGAGCAGAGTAACCCCATTTTCGAGCAATTGGTCCCCGCTCAATCCCAGTTCGGATAAACTATCGACCCGGACAATACTAAATAAAAACAAATCGTACATATCCACGAGATATCCCAGGGCTGCTACCAAGACGGGAATTCTCAACATATGCATTAACGGGGATCGTTGATCCTCCTCATCAGGTAGGGAATAGGCATCGGGATTGTTGGTGTCTTTGGATCTCATTTTCAGCGATTTAGGTTTGTATTGTTAAATTATTCTCGTTTTATTTTTTTGCTTTTTAATATACGCCATTTCTTCTGGTACGCCAGATAGACAAAATTTTTTTCCCCGGATTATTTTAGTCATCTCATCATTACGCCACAATCATAGCACCCCGGTTACACTCATTCGAGTCGCCTTGATTTGACTCAAGAGCTTCCCGATCGAGTCATAATTCTTTATCCTGTCGATGGTACTCACCTATTCTTCAAGCCCTTGCCAGAATCCGCGAACTGTATCCGTTACATGCTCCTCTTTCCCACGTCAACTGTTACAACCTGGGTATGGTCAGCCCACCATCCACCATCACCACCTGGCCCGTCGAATACGGCATATACCCTTCTGCCATGGCCACGACGACCTTGCCATTGTCTTCCGGCTGACCCCACCTTCGCTGCACCATCAGACCTTCCCCGATCAATTTATCGTATTTATCCTGTACCCCTGCGGTCATATCCGTAGCAACCACACCCGGTCTGATTTCGTATACCGGAATATCATATTCACCAAGGCGTACGGCAAATAGTTGGGTCATCATTCCCACAGCAGCTTTGGACAGACAATACTCTCCACGATTGGTCGAAACTACCGTTGCAGAAATTGAACCCACATTGACGATGCAACCTCGAAATCCCGGAATACTGCTTTTTTGTTCAATCATCCAGTTGGCTACTTTTTGCGTGAGAAAGTACGGCCCCTTCAGGTTGATGTTCATGACCCGTTCATAACTCTCCTGCGTCGCTATCAAAATATCATCGCGCACCAGAGGGGCAACCCCGGCATTATTGACCAATAAATCCAGGCGATTGAAGGTCGATTTAATCTGGCTGAGCATTTCCTTTTGATCCTGTTCGGAAGCTACATCCCCCTGGCAATACATTGCTTCTACACCTTGTTCCCGCAGCTCATCCAACGCCGATTCAACTTCTTCCGGAGACCTTCTCCCGTTGACGACCACATTATACCCCGCTTTCGCCAGTTCAAGGGAAATACCAAAACCAATTCCACGGCTCCCACCGGTAACCAGAGCTACTTTTTTCATGATGTTCTGTATTGATCAAAATCCTCCAAATCCACCCAGCATCGTTGTTCCCAGCTTTCAATTCCTTTTTCGGCCAATTCGATTCCTTTTACTCCTTCCAGTAAATCGTATTTGAAGGGTTCGTCTTTCACCACGTGCCGCAAGAACATTTCCCACTGGATCTTGAAAGCATTATCAAATTCCTCCTGATCAGGAATCAGGGACCATCCTTCATAAAAATCAATGGGTTGGGGGATATCCGGATTCCAAACTGGCTTGGGTGTATTTCCATAGTGCTGAATGCGACAATCCCTTAGCCCTGCCACTGCACTGCCTTTAGTACCATCGATTTGCAGAGTCAACAAATCATCTCGCCGGACTCGTACGGTCCAGGACGAATTGAACTGGGCGATAATTCCATTTTCCAATTCAAATGTTGCATAAGCTGCATCGTCGGCCGTGGCTTTGTACGGATTGCCCTGCTCATCCACACGCTCGGGAATGTGTGTAGCCCCAAGGCACGACACCGATTTCACCTTTCCAAAGATTCCATCCAACACGTATCGCCAATGGCAAAGCATATCGACGATAATACCTCCATCGTCCTCTTTTCTATAATTCCAGGAAGGCCGTTGGGCAGGGATCGTATCCCCTTCAAAAACCCAGTATCCAAATTCACCGCGTACCGAAAGTATCCGGCCGAAAAATCCCGTCTCGATCAACCGTTGAACCTTTCTCAATCCTGGTAGAAACAATTTATCCTGAACCACGCCATTCTTCACCCCTTTTTCCATACAAAACTGGTACAACTCCAAAGCAGATTGGGTATCTGTTGCGATGGGTTTCTCGCAATATATATGCTTCCCGGCCGCTGCGGCCTTGCGGACGGCTTCTGCACGTCTACCTGTTGTTTGAGAATCAAAATATATGGCATACCGATCGTCGGAAAGTACAGAGTCCAGGTCCGTGGTATAATTTTCCAGGCCAAATTCCTCACACAGAGCCTTAAGCTTAGCTGGATTTCGCCCCACCAATACCGGATCCGGCATGATCACTTCTTCCGGACTGATCTGCAACCCACCCTGTTGCATCAGAGCCACAATGGATCGCCTCAGGTGTTGATTGGTCCCCATCCGCCCCGTTACGCCGTTCATGATAATGCCGACTTTGTGTATTTTTTGATTTTCGCTCATGTTATTTATACTATGGTTAAATTAAATTAAGAATTTTCGCGGTAAGCTTTTATAATTTTGGATAAAAATTCATGCTGATCCATCGCCCAGTAGCGATTTGAAAAGATTTCAACTTCGTTAAACCCGGAAAATCCGGCCGCCTCCACCCATTGTCTGATTTGTGGTACATTGATGGCTCCTTCTCCCATCAGTCCCCGATCATTGAGAATGTCATCCAGTGGAAATTTCCAGTCACAAATGTGAAACGCGAACAAATTCCCGTGTTGACCGCAACGCTCAATTTCCTGTTTGAGCGTCGGATCCCACCACAAATGGTATACATCCACCGCCACCCCCACGTGTGGAGAATTGATCGCTTCTGCCATATCGTTAGCCTGGGACAGCGTGTTGACAGCCGATCGCGTATCCGCGTACATCGGATGCAGCGGTTCGATCGCGAGCTTGACACCCAATTCTTCCGCACGGGGCAATACAGCTT
>CALGAA010000263.1 GCA_937952445.1 uncultured Bacteroidota bacterium
ATTTCGAACTCAGCGGTGAATCCTCTCAAGGCGATAACGGTCAGACCTCACAGATAACCATAGAAGATCTTCCCAGGGGCGACTATACGCTTAGCATTACCGACGCCGACGATAATACGATTGAAAAAAACTTTGCCGTAGAAGGCTCCGATGACAACTACGGCATCGTACCTGTCCCCAATAATTGTACTTCCGATCCCAACGGGATGGCTTACATCAACAACCCACCCACTGGAAGTTATCAAATCGAATGGACCTACAACAACGAAACGTTTTACAACGTCGACACCTTGAAAAACTTAGCCGGTGGTGAGGTCAGTTTCAGAATTACCGATGGAAACAATTGTCCAAGTCGCATACTAAGAGGGACCATACCCAACCAAGGGGTACAAGCTACCGCGGAGGTGATCCAAGCCCCCAATTGCGACGGCACACCGGGATCGGTCCGCATCGACGTGACCGGCGGTACGGCACCGTACACGATTTATCACAATGGAGACTCATACTATGATATGCCGTCCATTGAGCTTGAGATCTTCCGAGAAACCGAAAACTTCAACATCAGCGACGACGCCGGATGCGCGGTCTCGCTTGAGGTCAATTCGACCGTGACCGGCGGGGAAACTTTTACGCTCACGGATTCCACGGTCATCGACCTAAATTGCGAAAATAGGGAAGAAGGAGGCAATGGGCGCATGGGGCAATTTGAAGGTACAGTAACCTCGAGTAGCAATACCAATGCAGCAAACTTTAGTTCGGCGATATTATACCACGACAATGGTGATCCGGTACATGGAACCAAAATTATGGTTAATCCGGCAACGGGGCAAATTCGTGCACGGTTTCTCGATCCAGGCGCGTATTACTGGGAGATCGAGGGTGCCTGCGCCGGGGCGGCGACCCGGTTTGAGTTTACCATCCAGGACCGGGTGACCAATCCGCCTACCATCACCGAGACCATCACCGCCATTGGCTGCGATCCCGGCAGTGGACTGGGAGCGATTAGCCTGGAAGTCTTTCCAGACAACGCCAACTACTCCTTCGAATGGAGCAATGGCGAAACTACGGCGAACATCAGCGATCTGGAGGCTGGCGATTACACCGTCACGGTGTTCGATCCCGAAACCATGTGCTCGTTCGAAGCCACTTACTCCATCACCGAGGGTGTGACCTATACCAAATTGGAAACCACTCTGCCGTGCGACGTGGATACCATGGCTGAGGTGGGCGTATCTATTCGCGAAGACTACGAGTCCATTCTTTGGGAAAGCGGTGAAAATACGGAAATCATACGAGTCAGCGAACCCGGTTATTATGGCTTTACGATCCCGCCCACTGATCCCAATTGCAGCCCGATCCAGGATTCGATTTATATTTCTTCGGCATCTAGAACTTTTGGTTCCATTAATATTAACTCTTCAATTCCTGATAATTGCAAGACTGAAGCATTTGTTATTGCATCACTTCCATCAACTGAAATTCTTACAGAATATGGATTCTCATGGGACAATGGCCCCATTATGGAAGCTAACAACAGTTATTTCATATACGATGGAGAAGAACATAATCTCAAAATATACAAGGAGGATTGTATTATCATTGATACAAATTTCATTGTAGATTTTCCTCGTGCTATAACATTGGACACTACAGTATTCAATGTGTCTTGTTATGGGCAGAATGATGGCCAAATCATAGTAAACGCATCTGGTGGATTCGGTAATTACCGCTATGATTTCAACAATACAGGTGATATGGGCTTTTTTGGTGAGTATCGAGATCTGGCACCAGGTGATTATACCATACAAGTAATAGACCTTCCGCTTGATATGGGAAGTAATCCCTGTGAAGCAACTATTACTGTAACCATTACCGAACCCGCACCCTTCCGGGTATCGGTGGATACCACCCAGGTCACACCGCCCTCGTGTACAGGGGAATGGGACGGATCCATCCAATTGGTGGTGGAGGGAGGCAACCCGGGGACAAAAAATATTCGATATACCTTTAGTGGAGGGGCAAATCGAACCAACCAGCTTCGATTGGACAGCTTACGCGCCAGCAATTATAAAATCGAGGTCGAAGATTCCCTCGGATGCATTGCCAATGTAGAGTACCTGCTGGAAGATCCCGACCCGATCAATTTTGAGATTCCTCCCATCGAAGAACCGATGTGTGCCGGTCAAACGACGACCCTGATCATCTCCTCAGCCACCGGAGGAACCGGGATGGATTATCAATACTCGGTAGATGGCGGAGTTCCTGTACCACTGGGAGATCCTCTCGACATATTGGCCGGAGAGCACCAGATCACCGTTTATGATGGTAATCTGTGCAACGTCACCAACGCGGTCGTCATCCGGGAGCCCGAGCCGATTCTTGTGAGCTTCAACCAGCCGGACACTCTGCTGGTTTCACTGGGCGAAAACATCGAACTGGCTGCAGAGGTCAATGGCACCAACCCCATTACCGATTACATTTGGACGCCTACTCCACCTGATTCCCTCAATACCCGTGAAATTCTTCAATTTTCAGCCGTGCAGAATCTAACCGTTTCACTGGATGTGATCGATTCACGCGGATGTACTGGTTCCAACGAAATTTTTGTATTGGTCCGTAAAACGAGGGACATCGGAATCCCCAATGCATTCTCCCCCAATGGGGACGGGCACAATGATCTGTTGACGGTGATTCCCGGACCTGCGGTTCAATCGATTCAAAAATTCCAGATCTTCGACCGATATGGTACATTGGTGTGGGAAGAATCGAACATTTCACCTGCCCAGGCTCAAATAACAGGCTGGGATGGAACCTACAAAGGCAAACCGGCGATGGTTGATGTTTATGTCATGCTCTTGAGGGTGGAATACATTGACGGACAGGTGATCCAACGGATTGCTGATGTAACTCTGATCAAATAAAACCGGACCTGAACACATATTTTAAAGCTCTGCTCACAGTTTAAAAGAAAACTGATCCCGTTTGCCGGAGAACCTGTTTTGGACATTTCTGCCTTAGAATACTGTTAATCTTTCATTTTACATATGATATTTTTATTTCATATGTTATTTTAGCAGGATGAATATAAGTGTACCATATATCCAATTAATAGTCTTAGCGGTGATCGCGGGGACCTTAATGTCCTGCAATCCAAAGCAACGAAAATTAATAACGGAATCGCCCACAGAGATGAACAGGGTGAGTACGACCCGCTATGAAATCGTCGAGCAGGCCAGAAATACCGTTGGTGCCGGGTACAAATACGGAGCCACGGGATCGTCTAAATTTGACTGTTCAGGATTGGTATATTCCCTTTTTCTCGCGCAGGATATTGCTCTGCCGCGTTCAACCGACGCAATGTCCAGCTACGGTGAAGAAATAAAACTGCACGAGGTCAAGCCAGGTGATTTAATTTTCTTCCGCAACGTCCGAAAAATTGACCACGTAGCCATCGTTTCCCGAAAATCACCGACCAGGACCTGGTTGATACACAGTACCACTTCGAGGGGAGTCGTGGAGGAAGTGCTCGAAGAATCGCATTACTGGAAAACCCGGGTAGACCAGTGCAGACGTATTATTCCTTTGGCCGAATCCGAGGGCACCGCCTACGTCAAATGAGCATGGAAGAATCAATCTTCTGTCCTTGATTCACCCTTTCGCTGGTGATGTTGTCTGGAATTAATCTCTGAATTTCTGGGCAAACCCTATTTAGCCTCACCTACCAACTTTGATCGTTGAGATCTGTCCATTCGTCTAATTTCCTCATTGGACAATTTAAAGCATAATATCTTTGGAGTAGTGACTACGTGAAGGGGTATCGGGATCGAAATCGATTAGTCGATGAAATAAAAAAGGGTAAACGCGAAAAATTTCAACATTTACCCTTAAAACTACCAGCTATATCTTTATGACTATTGAATCGATTAAAAGTATCTTGAATTAGCAATTATAAGTCAAATTTAAGAAACGAAACCCATTTTTTACGGTTTTTTAATTTTTTCGATTCGGCACCCCTTTACCATTGAGCCTGACTTGTTTGTGGATGAGGAACGGACCGTTGCCCTGTTTTTGTATTTCGATCAGCCAGACCTTTACACCTTTTTGAATTATCCGGACGTAAAATATTCTTCCCCGAAAGCGCCCTATTGTTTATCCACGATCGGTCGGCTATCCCGATTCAGAATTTCCCAGGCCGTCCCAAAGATCAACTGACCGATGGTGAGCATTTTGGGAAACTCAATCTTTTCGATGGTATCGGTAGGTTTGTGATAGTCGGCATGTACACCCGTAAAATAGAAGATCACCGGAATACCCTTCTTTGCAAAATTGTAGTGGTCAGACCGATAATAAAAACGGTTGGGATCGGCATCATCATTATACGTATAATCCAGTTCCAGGTTCGTCAACGCCTCGTTGACCCCTTCGTTGATGTTGTGAAGATCACTGCTCAGTTTGTCTGAACCGATAATATAAACATAATAAGGGTTGTCCTGGTGGGCATCATCCCTACGTCCAATCATATCGACGTTGAGATTGGCCACCGTATTCTCCAGCGGATACAAAGGATTATCTGCATAATACGCAGATCCCAAAAGACCTTTTTCTTCAGCATTCGTAAAGAATATCAACAACGATCTCCGCGGATAGTCCGCATTTTCTTTCGACAATTCACTAATCACCCGTGCAATTTCAAGAATGGTACTCGTCCCTGAACCGTCATCATCAGCACCGTTATAGATTTCACCGTTTTGGATTCCGACGTGGTCCAAATGCGCCGATAAAACCAGAATCTCGTGGCGCAAATTGGGGTCGTTCCCCGGTAGAAATCCCACCACGTTGGGTATGTATTCATATCCGGTCACTTTGTGCAGCGCCACCTCGATTTCTTTTCGGATGACCACACGATTTACCTGGCGATTGGGGCTGGCGTATTTATTATCATCATAGGAAGCAATTTCGTCCTCATAACCGGCCATCAATTGATCAGCCATCCGGGGTGAAATGTACACCACATTGGTCCGTTTTGAGGGCGGTACTTTGGTCGAAATAGTAGGATTGGCCAATACCTGTCGGTAACGCCCCAGACGGTTGGAAAAATGCGGGGAAACAACAAGGATCAAACGCACCCCGGCTTCGCGGGCAGCCTCGAGTTTGTGCGGTTCCAATTCAGAAGTACGGGTAGCTCCCATCTGAGCAGGCCGTCCTTCCCGAATAAGCACTACCCTGTTGGCCAGGTCAGCTTCTGCAAAATCATTGTACTGTTCAGCAGTCTGACCATAGCCGAGGTAGAGAATTTCACCTGCGTCGAAAGATGGTAGATTGGGGTTATCTGAGGGCAGAGCGTAAAAATCCGTCAAAAATTCATAGCTCTGATTTTCCAACGAAATTGAAATTTCATCCCATTCCTGTTTGTACAGTGGAAAATACTGGTAATAGTTGGTCGTTCGCGGCGGGGTCTGGTATCCATATTCTTGCAGGTGTTTGGCCAGATATTCAGCGGCCCGCACATTCCCCGGATGCCCGGCTTCCCGGCCTTCCATATCATCAGCAGACAGGATCTCCAGATGCTCTCGTATGTTGTCCAGCGAAATACGGTCCGCATACGTACTGAGTTTCATGATGTCCGTATCGACCAATTGCCCTACTACAGAGCCCGGTAACAGAACTATGCCAATCCATATTAATAACATCCAAACCCTGGCCATACGAAAGATTTTATTCAAAACTTATAGATTAAATTGTGATAAATCAGCAAATGAACCCAGTTTGGCGTGAAGTTTTTCCACCAATTCCGGATTACCCGTTTGAACCACAAAATTCGCTAACCCCGGAATCCTGGAATCCCACATCTCTTTTTGAGCTCCAAATCCGGCGTTGAGTGCAGACTGACTGATCGATCGGTAAAACACCATTTGTTCCTCAAACCGGTCGATCAATTTATCCAACAAGGGCTCCATCATCTCGGGTTTTCCAAGGAGGTTATAGTACTGAACAAATACGAGCGTTTCCTGATCGTAAGGGAAGTTGAAATCGGGAAAGACCTCAAAATATTTATTCAAAATGTCAATTCCAATTTGCTGATAACGCTCCTTTTCGCTCTCATTATCCGCATTATTCATGCGGGTAAGGGCTTCCTGACAAGCGCGCGAAACCATGTTGCGCATGGCCATCACAGTCGCCCTAAATCCATCGGCCACGGCTTGATCGTACTGGTCGAGGCCACCCCATTGGAATTCATTGAGCATATTATGGTGTACGGCTTCCAAATTAACCATTTGTTGCCCCTGTACCGGAACCAATCGCTGGGCCAGACCTTCCATACGAAGGTATTGCTGCAATCCAAATAACTGATCGGTGGGAGCGGTCAGCGACCAGTATATGGGCCGTTCGGTCCAATTGTTGGCTATAATATCCAAAACAGTCAGTTCACCTTTGTTCAGATAACTATTGCTGCCGATCGTTCCGGTCATACGGCTTACAACGCGTCCCGAATCAGCCGGTAACAGCATGTCCTGAACCGCCGGATCGTTGGTATTTACATCGATGTAGAATTGATTGGACGGTACAAAACTTTCAAAACTTCGACCTCCCGATGCGGGTTGCGGATTGTCCGCTGCCGCAAATTCCATGATGTCCTTTAACGCCATCGGACTACCTTCCCTCACGGGTAGATTGTTTCGTTTTGACCCCCGGAATTGATCTTTGGTAAAGGTCAATTTGATGGCGGGAGAATCATTTTTCTTTCGTCGCAACCCATTGATATACCAATCTACCGGGATCAAACTCAAGTTGACGACCCGCACATCGGTTCTGATTCCTTCTACTTCCTGAGCGTACCACAACGGATAGGTGTCGTTGTCCCCATAGGTGAAAAGTATCGCGTTGGGTTCACAACTTTCCAGGAAATTGATCGCTGAATCCCGGGCACTATGAAGGTTTCGGCGGTTGTGATCATCGTAATTATTAAATGCCATCAGGATCGGCGCAATGAGAACCAGTCCACCCGCCAACAACGCAGGCGTAAGTCCCTTCATTTTCTCCGAGAAACGTTCATATAGCGCAGGAACCGCCATACCCATCCAGATGGCGAAAGCCACGAATGAGCCTACGAGTACATAATCCCGTTCCCGGGGTTCCATCGGCGGCTGGTTGGAGTACACAATGATCCCAATTCCCGTGATGACAAAAAAGGCCAGCATGGTCCACCAATCGCTCCGCTTGCGGGAATATTGCCAAAAGAACCCGATCAGGCCAAAGATCAGCGGCAGATAAAAGTAAAAGTTCCTGCTCTGATCTGCTTTGATATAGTCGGGGTCTTTGGTGTAATCGTAGAAACCCATTTTCACAATCTTATCGACAAACGGAATACCTGAAACCCAGTGTCCGGAGGTCCAATCCCAGGGGACATAACCCTGTGATCCGTTGTGTTGTCCGACAAAATTCCACATAAAATAGCGGCCGTACATCCACCCGATCTGGTATTGCAAAAAGAAGTTCACATTATCACCCAGGGTCGGGGAACCACTTTGTCGTTTCATCCAGTGGGCCCGGTACCGCGGTTGGTCTTTCCCCTGATTGGATGACATTCGGGGAAACAAAACTTCATCCTGATCCCGATATACGTATTTGGGTTTGTAATTGGTAATTTCGTATCGGTCCCCTACCCGACCGTATCGTTCCGTGTAGGACACATCGACGGGGCTTTTATCAAACTGTGGCCCTTTGAGAATCGGTCTTTCGCCATATTGCTCCCGGTTAATGTAAGGGATCAAAGCAAATACGTTATCAGGGTCATTCATATTAATGGGAGGCTCCGCTCCAGCCCGGAGGACAACCACCATGATCGTACTGTACCCGATTATCACGAGCATCATCGCCAGAAGGGCGCGTTCGATGACGTATCTGTTATTCTTCCAGGCATATTTCAATCCGAAGTAGAATCCGGCAATTAACAGCAACAGTAACGGAATCAATCCGCTGTGGATGGGCAGACCCAGGGAATTCACGGTCAGCAATTCAAATTTTGACCAAATAACAGGTAAGCCAACGATTACGCCTTTTTGGATGATGACCAGACTGATCATACCCAGCACAGTAGCCAACAAAAATCCTTTTACTGATGGCTTTTCCGATTTTTTGAAATAATAAAACAACGCCAGGGCCGGAATAACCAGCGCAGAAAGCAAGTGCACTCCAATCGACAGTCCGATGGCGTAGAAGGCCAGTAAAAGCCAACTGTCGTGGGTTTTGGATTCGGGGAGGGTATACCATTTGACTGTCGCCCACAGCGTCAGCATGGTAAAAAACAGGGATAGCGCATACACCTCACCCTCTACCGCTGAAAACCAGACCGAAGTACAAAACGCACCCGAAAAGCCCGCAACCAGCCCACCTATCGCCAATGCGATATTCTGACCAATGGTGGTTTCTTCTTCACGTCCGACCATCGCGTGTCTGCTCAGACGGATGCAGATCCAGGCCGCGAACATCGCAGCAAAGGAAGTGGAAAAACCAGACAGTAAATTGACAGCGAAGGCAGGGGCAGAAGGGCTGGAGGAAAACATGTCCCCAAACATTGAAAAGATTCGACCGACGAGCAAAAACAAAGGCGCTCCCGGCGGGTGAACAACCTGTAACTTGTAGGCTCCGGCGATAAACTCCCCCACATCCCAAAGAGAACCGGTGCGCTCTGCTGTAGAAATAAATACGACGAGCGTTACAGCAAAAACGACCCAGCCTGATGCATTTTTCAACAAATGGTACTGATTCTTCATGAAGTTTTAATTCGATTTCGACCCAAAAATACTAAAATTGTGGGGTCGAGGTAACTTTTTATGACAGATCAATCGGGATCTGGTGACATATATCTAAACATTATCAGACGGATTTTATTGGATTGTCGTACATTTGTGCAGAATGAAGTAGAATTTTGGCTATGTTTCAGTGGTTATTAATTGGTTTTGTAATCTGGTATTTTTATCGGCAATACAAAAAAAGACAATACAGAGAAATAGGAAGACGAAATACCTATCTTCGGAATGAACGGATGAGAAATGATTTCAATTCACCGAGATCCCAACCCGCCAACGAAGATGAGTACATCGACTATGAAGAAATCAAATAATGGATTGACCCACCTGGAATTGCTGTACGCAGACGATTGGTGCATAGCCATACACAAGGAGCCGGGAATCCCCTGCCAGAGCAAATCCATCACATCGCCCCCGCCCCTGGATCACAACGTTGAAAAATATCTCAATGAGCCGGCCAGGCTTTGGACCCGGATTGACCAGCCGGTCAGTGGAATCGTGCTATTCTACCGGAGTCCGGATCAAAAGGCCAGTATGGCATCATCTATTTTGCACAAGACCTATTTTTCGATCGTGGAAGGCCATCCGGCGGAGGACCAGACCCTGGTATCCCGGCTGGTACGGGATGGTCGAAAAAGAAAATCCATTGTGGATCCACAGTTTGGGAAAAAGGCTGAGTTGGATTTTTCCATTGTTCACCGGTTTGACCGATACACCCTACTACGTGTCACACCCAGGACGGGTCGGTTTCACCAAATCCGCCAACAATTGGCTCAGTCAGGCTTCCCTGTTAAAGGTGACGTGAAGTACGGAGCGCGACGGAAAAACCCCGATCGTTCGATCCATTTGCACGCCTTTCAATACACCGTACAACACGGGGATCAGCCCCCCGTTTCAATTTTTGACTATTCATTCCCGGACGACGTGTTGTGGAATTTAGCCCGGCCACACATCGCTTCCTCAACCCCATTTGCCACACTTACATAATTAAAAACTGTAACCATCATGGCCCAACCAAAACGCACAGACATTGAAAAACTCGGAGAATTTGGTCTTATCGATCACCTGACTCAAAATTTTGAGCCCCGCCAAAAGACCACGGTTTATGGAGTGGGAGATGACGCGGCAGTATTGAAAAATGACGAGGAAGTCACCGTAGTGACCACCGATATGTTGTTGGAAGGGATTCATTTTGACATGATGTATCAGCCTTTAAAGCATTTGGGATACAAATCAGTGGCGGTCAACGTATCGGACTTGTACGCTATGAATGCCCGGCCGTGTCAGATTACCGTATCGGTCGCTATTTCCAATCGATATAGCGTGGAAGCGATGGATGAGTTGTACAAAGGCATTCGTGCGGCCTGCGATTATTACGAGGTGGATTTGGTCGGTGGGGATACGACTACCTCCCTCAGTGGATTGGTCATCAGTGTAACCGCCATAGGACAGGCAACCCTCGATCAAATTGTGTACCGAAACGGAGCACGTCCCGGGGATTTATTGGTCACCACAGGCGATCTCGGTGGGGCATACATCGGCCTTCAACTTTTGGAAAGGGAAAAATCGATATTTCTGGAAAACCCGGAAATACAGCCCGATCTGGAAAACCAGGCCTATTTGGTCGGCAGAATTCTCAAACCCGAGGCCAGGAAAGACATTTACGAACAGATGAAGAAATTGAATCTTAAGCCGACTTCCATGATCGACATCAGCGATGGCCTCGCGTCTGAGTTATTTCATCTGTGCGACCGATCCGGAGTCCACGGCTTTATAGAGGAAGACAAAATACCCATTGCCACTGAAACCAGGGAAATGTCGTTTAAATTTAACATAGACCCGACGACCGCAGCTCTCAACGGTGGAGAAGATTACGAACTGTTGTTTACCATTGATCCGGGAGATCGGGCAATCGTCAATCAAATGCCCGATGCCACGATCATTGGTCAAATTACCGAACCGGGCTCCGGCGTGGTACTCCACAGCAAGGCCGGGCTGATTCATCCACTTAAAGCACAGGGATGGCAGCATTTTTCATCACGGGAAAACAATGATGAATCCTGAGCATTCGAATCTTTCATTTTTTCTGAATTCAATAGACTAAAACCCCACGCTGCCCGCTGTGAGTTCATCTCACAACCAAATAATATATTATATATATACCATAGATTGCACCAGTTTACAACTCATCGATAGTACTCGTATATACTATACAAAAAATTTTTTACTCTTATTGCAGAATAATACATCGGGAAAGCGAAAAATTATTTATATTGCACACACCATGAAGTTAATGGCTAAACCTTACGAAGTTTAATTTTATAATAAAAGAGAATTTTTGGCGACGCCCCTATCTATCCGGAAGTTCTCCAACTGTTTTTAATTACCCAAAATATTACAAATAGATAATTTTTACTTTCTAACACCGATCAAACAAAAAGCCAAATGGAACTACAACAAAAGCTCATTGAGCAATTACATACCAAGTTCACCAGAGCCCAACTGGTCAAAGAATTTGTCAACTTACTGGGAATTTCTCAAAGTGCAGCTTATAACAAGGTCAATTGCACGAGTGAACTAACGCTGAGTGAATACGGAAAAATTTCGACCGAATACCGGATGCATACCTTTGAAATGGGGAGCATCATTACGGTTGATTTCCCATTTATCGTACCGGACAATCACGATTTCAAATCCCTGACCCAAATCATGATCGAGGAGTTCCGGATTTTCATCAACGACTACAACAAACCCTCAGTTCGGTATTGCACCAACATTATACCCATGCAATTGCTCACTGACTACCCCAAGTTGTTCCAGTTCACCGTATTTGTATGGATGGAAAACATCAACGCCCTGCAGGACCTCAATCACTACAAGTATGACAAGATCAGTTTTGACAAAACCTACGAAGAAGAATACGAAATATCCAAAAAACTGACCAAACTATATCGCTATTGTGATTTCCATACGTATCTGTCCCCCAATATATTTGAAACGTACTTCCGGCTGATCGAATACCACCTGGAACTGGACACCATCAGCCTTGAACAGGTTATGGAGCTCAAGGACGAGATGATGGTTTTTCTGGAAGAATTTGAACATTTATGTCAAAATAAAGAAACGCCCAACAATTTTTATATTCACGAATTAACGATCAATTCCGTCCTTTTTCAGGTTTCAGGCAAGCACACCTACCTCTTTCAAAATTCGCCGATCTATTTCCGGATCGACAACAAGACGTACAACGAATACACCGAAACCTGGCTCGACCAAATTGAAAGTCGTTCCATTCCCATTTCCAACATCAATGAAAAGGTCAGAAGAGGCTTGTTTAAAAACATGAAGAATTCTTCGGAAAAATTCTTCAAAAAAATGGAGCTGCTTCACGAAATCTGATGAAATGCAAGGGGCTGCTTATTTCTCAAAATGGGCGCGGATGTATTTGATGCTTTTGCCATCCCTGAGGTGCTTCCGTTCGTAAAATGTCTGGATGGACAACTCGGGGCTTCGTTCGGAGAGATCCACATCCGGAATGACACTTTCCAACCTAAATTGGGGATGTTCTTGTATCGTTTCAACGGTGAAATCAAAAAGCTCCTGGCTGTCGGTTTTAAGGTGCAACTTTGCTCCGTTTTTTAGCAGATCGCTATATCGATCCAAAAAAGGAATGGAAGTCAGTCGGCGGTTTTCATCTCTTGCCCGAAGAAAGGGATCCGGAAATACGATCCAAATTTCAGCGATTTCGTCCTCTGCAAAATAATGATTGATAAATTCGATCCGGCTGCGCAGAAAGCCGACATTGGACAATTCATTTTCGAGAGCATGACGAGCACCCCGCCAAATCCGGTTGCCCTTGATGTCCATTCCAATGTAATTGCGATCAGGATGAAGCTTTGCTAAACCTATTGAATACTCGCCTTTACCACACGCCAGTTCCAGACAAATGGGCCCACTGTTTCCGAAAAAATCAGCCCCCCACTGACCTTTCATCCGAACCATTTCCCGGTCGTTGATATGCAACAACCCATCTTCAAATGTGAATGCTTCAAGAACATTGGGAAAAGAGGTGATTTCCGCAAATTTCTTAAGCTTATTCTTTCCAGCCATTGTAGCCTAAACAATTCAATGCACACAAAAATTTCCCCTTTACTTAACCGGGTTTTACCAGCCATGGGCCCGCAAAGATACGATTCACAATGATATTTGGGAACCGAAGATCGCCAAGCCAGATATTCCATTGCATTGAAGATCCGTATCATAGGATGAATTTAACGACCGGACCACGCCCCATTGGTTGATAGTTCTTATATTTACACCAGATTTTGAAACCTTAAACACATCCGTATGTACAGGGTACAATGGCTTTTCCTGATCTGTTCTTTTTGCTTCACCGGCCTTCAACACACTCATTCTCAAGACCTTTCCTTTGGATTCAAAGCAGGACTTTCAAATGTTTCAGTGGACGGGCCAATCGAATCCTTATCGAACGGGATGCAACTGGAAAACGTGAAATCAAATCGTGCGTTTATCCTCAGTTTGTTGCTGAACGTCAAATTTACCGACGAATTTTTGCTTCAAACCGAGTTTATGTACAACCAAAAAGGATACAATTATAATTACAAAGGGCCATCCTATGCGATATTGCGAACCGAAGATCAGTCGTACACCCTCTCCGCAAACCGAGACATGTCCCTCAACGTAAGCAATACCTATTTCCAGATACCAGTCTCCCTATCCTACAAATTATTCAACCGATTTCAGTTACAGGGTGGAGTCTACGGAAGCCTTCTCGTCTCCTCCACGGGGGCCGGAAATATCTTGTATACCGATATCGCGGAAGTTCCCGGTGCAGTAGAACTGGCGCTCAATTACAATTACCGGTCCAACAAAGCGATGGGAGCCTCACCTGGAAGCCAGGAAATCCGAATCAACAACGAACCGGTCCTGATCGCCAACCAGGTTGGCGCATATTATGATTATCCGGAAAAAAACAAGGCGCTTTTTAAGACCTTAGATGCGGGTGTCCACGCAGGGGTCAATTTATTTATCAACCAAAGCCTGTTTGTCGGTGCACGGTACAGCCGTGGATTAATCGACATTACACGAAATGCGGTCGACCGTTCCTATCAGGACCTCAACCAGGGAGATCTGAGGTTTACAGACGATGAGGATTATTATTCAGCCTGGGAATTCACTATCGGATTCTCATTTTAAATCTATTTCAAGGGAATCCCAACGAAACAGATGCTTGAAACACATGTCAAACAT
>CALGAA010000264.1 GCA_937952445.1 uncultured Bacteroidota bacterium
CCTTGTCAAGCCGGGTGTCGTAATAATGGTTAAACATTTGTATAAAGATCCATTGAGTCCACCGGTAATAGTCGGGGTTGCTGGTGGCCACTTCCCGGGACCAGTCGAATGAAAATCCGAGATTGGCCAATTGTTCCCGGTACCGATCCATATTATTGCGGGTGCTGGTCGCCGGGTGTATCCCTGTTTGTAAAGCGTATTGCTCGGCCGGCAGACCAAAAGAATCAAATCCAATCGGATGAAGCACATTGAAACCGGACATTCTTTTTTGGCGGGCAAAAATATCTGAAGCGATGTAACCCAATGGATGACCTACATGAAGCCCTGCGCCGGAAGGGTAGGGGAACATATCCAGGACATAATATTTGGGACGCGATGTCTCGTTCTCCACTTTGTAAACCTGGTGATCAGCCCAGTATTTTTTCCATTTGGATTCAATGGCCTCAAAATCAAATTGTTTCATTGTCATTTCGTATTGATAGATTCAGGATATAAAGCCATTATCGGGTCATATTGTTGTCAGGGACCCTCTTTGGGGATCGACTACAATATTTTGCACATGATACCGACAAATAAATGACCAATGGGCAAAAATATAGGTATAAATCGATATGGTCTCCTTAAAGCATGAATTTTTAATTGAAATTTCCGTTTTTTGTATAAAATAGATTACATGCGAACCATCATCAATTTAGTGTTGATCATTGTCATAGCCATCGTAGGCTACAATTACTTTTTTGGAGATCACCGTGAGCAGGCAGAATCCCGGGAAATTGTAGATCAGGTCAAAGGATTGGGAAAGAGCATCGGGGACCTGATGATAAGTGAGAAGGAGAAATTTGATCAGGGCAAATACAACGGTCTGGTCGAGAGACTGCGGTCTCTGACCGATAGGATCGGATCCCAATTGGAAACATCTGATACGAAAGGCAAAGAACAATTGAAAGAATTGGAAGGGGAACTGGACGAACTGGAAAGAAAGGTGGAAGAATCGGGAGACACTATTTCAGATCAAACCGGGGAGGAATTGAGGATTCGGCTCAATCAATTACTGGAGCAGGCCGAGCGAATGCTGGATTCTTCGGGGAGAGAAGAATAAATTCATGTACTGATCCGAATTAAACATGGAATTTGCTTGTCGTTCTTTTAACGAGGACATCGGGTCATATTAATTCATCCCGGACAATGTCGCGCCTCGAGTCGTCATTGAATATCCAGCAGATTCGCAGCATCGGAATCCATAAAGTAATGAACATTGGGCGATTTTCGGATGAGCTGGGCCGGGTAGGTATCCGGATTGTGCTCACCCGCCAATACTTCTTTTAATGCCGGTGCTTTATTCGCTCCTTTTACCAGAAATGCGATATAGCGGGAACGATTTATGACCGGGGCGGTCACAGAGATCCGATACAAATCTTTGTCGGCGAGATACACCTCCCTGACCCAACTTTTTTGCTCGTGAATCAAATCCGTATGGGGAAAGATAGAGGCGGTATGGCCGTCATCTCCCAGGCCTAATAACGAAAGGTCAAAACTTTGATCTTCCGCCGGAAAAGCTTTTTGCAGCTTCAATCCATAAACCGAAGCACTCTTTTCCGGTAATTCGGGGGTTGGAATGGGAAATACATTTTCTTCAGGAATATCGATGTGATCCAGCAAAGCTTCACGGACCATTTTGTAATTAGAATCGATATGATCGTGCGCCACCGCTCGCTCATCTCCCCAATAAAGCCGAATATTATCCCAGGGTATTCCTCGTTTGGCCCCCTCCCGGGCCAATTTTTCGTAAATCTGACGGGGAGTACTCCCGCCGGACAAACTGATCGAACAAAAATCCTGATCAGTCAGGGTCTCAAAAATGACGTCAGTGATGAATTTGACGACCGCTTCCTGCCAAAGCGTATCGTCTTTGAATATATGTAACTTGGGTTGGTCATTCATAACGAATTTGATTTTACTCCTCCAATGGAGCAGTTATCCAATGAAATCCATCCTCAGCGATTAGCGCTTCTACTTCCTCCGGACCCCATGTACCAGCTGCATAGTTGGGAAATGTACTGGGGGGATGATTTTCCCATGCCTCGACAAACGGCATGACGACTTTCCAGGCTTCCTCCACCTCATCCGATCGCATGAACAGGGTGGCATCTCCCGTCATGATATCGTGCAATAAATTTTCGTACGCTTCCGGCTGTTGATCATCGTACAGTCCGGAATAGTCAAACGTGAATTCCGCGGGTTTTAATTGCATTTCAAGACCCATTTTTTTGGCCTGAAACCGAATCCGTATCCCGGTGGACGGCGAAATGCTAATGATTATCCGGTTGGGAATCATATGCTCTGAGGTAATGTTGGGGAACATTTGGTGCGGAACAGTTCGAAACTGGATCGTGATGATCGACATCTTTTCGGGCATCCGTTTCCCCGACCTCACGTAAAAAGGAACTTTTTGCCACCTCCAATTGTCGATATAAAACCGCATGGCAGCAAACGTTTCGGTCGTTGAATTGGGGTCCACTTTCACCTCCTTGCGGTAGCCTTTGACCTGGTCCCCTTTAATCCATCCGCCTCCGTATTGACCCCGCACCGAATTTTTGAAAATCTCCCTGCCTTCATACCGTCGAATGGCACGAAGCACGTCAACTTTTCGGCTTCGGATTTCTTCTGCGTTAAAATGTACCGGTGCTTCCATAGCGGTAAAACACAGCAGTTGAAGAACATGATTTTGAATCATATCCTTCAGGGCTCCGGCCTTGTCATAGAATCCGCCGCGATCTTCCACACCTACAGTTTCAGACGCAGTAATCTGGATGTGTTCGATGTAATTACGATTCCATACGGGTTCAAATAAAATATTTGCAAAACGAAACACGAGCATGTTTTGAACAGCTTCCTTGCCCAGGTAGTGGTCGATCCGATAAATCTGTTCTTCGCTAAAAATATCGGTCAACAATTTGTTGAGGTGTCGGGCGCTTTCCAGGTCGTTGCCAAATGGTTTTTCCACTACGATTCTGGATCGACTTTTGTTCGCACACAAACTGTGTTCGCCAAGCTTGGTCGCCACGGGTTCGATGAAGGAGGGACTGATGGCAAAATAAAAAACCGAGATGGCCTCTTCGCCCCATTCCTGTTCAATCGACTGGATTTTTTCCCCGATTTCCTCGTAGGAAGCATCATCAAAAACGTCCGATATCAAATATTGGATCTTGTCCTTGAAGCCGTCCCAATCCTCTTTTTTTGTCTTCCCTCGCCTGGAATAACTGTCCAGACCCTCGCGCAGGTAATTGCGGAATTTGGTATCGGTGTATTCGGTTCGACCCAGACCGATGATCGCAAATTTTTGTGGAAGTTGTTTGTCCAAATAAAGATTGTACAGAGCAGGTATTAATTTTCGATTAGTCAGGTCGCCGCTCCCTCCAAAGATTGTAATAATTGTGGGGCGTAATTTATTTGATGATCGCATGAAATTCGATTTAGATTTGAACGGTTTTATCGTCTCCCCAATTGGTATGAAATTTACCTTTTCTGTCGATCCTTTCGTAGGTGTGAGATCCAAAATAGTCTCGCTGGGCCTGGATCAGATTTGCGGGTAATCGTTCCGACCGATAGGCATCAAAATATGAAATCGCGTTGCTGATGGCCATAATCGGGACACCGAAATCGATGCTGGCTTTGGCCACTTTACGGATTTCATCCTGCAGATCGTTCACCTTTTCAGCTAATTTCTCATCGAGTAACAGGTTCTCCAGCGATGGTTTGGATTCAAAGGCCTTTTTTATATCTTCCAACATAGCCGCCCGAATAATGCATCCTCCCCGCCAGATCCGGGATATCGAAGCTAAATCGAGCTCATAACCATATACTTCGGAAGCTTTTCGAAGCTGAGCCATGCCCTGCGCATAGGTTGCCACAAAAGCGAAATACAAGGCTTTTTCCAAATCTTCTGTCGTGCACTGATTTTCGTTGTTATTATTGGTTGGTCCAGCCAGTTTTTGGGAAGCTTGTTCCCTTTCAGGCTTGTATCCCGAAAGATCACGCATAGCCACCGCCAGATCAATTCCGGGTACCGGCACCTGCAAATTCATTGCATCCTGCGATGTCCATTTTCCGGTTCCTTTTTGCCTGGATTCATCCCGGATCATATCGATCAAATCCCCTTCGCCGAATTCATCTTTTTGGTGGAAAATTTCCGCCGTAATTTCGATCAAATACGAATTGAGCCGATCATTATTCCAGGCTTCGAAAGTGGCACCGATCTCGTCATTATCCATCTGAAGGACGCGCTTCATAAAATCATAAGCTTCCGCAATCAATTCCATCAGACCGTATTCGATCCCGTTGTGAACCATTTTAACGTAGTGCCCCGAACTCCCTGCCCCCATATAAGCCACACATGGTTCTCCATTCACCTTCGCCGCTGTGGCTTCAAAAACAGATCGAACTCTTTCCCAGGTTTCCCGTGGTCCTCCCGGCATCATGCTCGGTCCTTTGCGCGCTCCTTCCGCTCCTCCCGAAATCCCCATCCCGACAAATTGGATCTGGTGATTGCTCAATTCCCTGATCCTCCGATCCGTATCCGAAAAATGCGAATTTCCACCGTCGATCAGTATATCACCGGGATCCAGCAAAGGCAAAAATTCATCAATCACCGCATCGACGATGGGCCCGGCAGGAACCAGGAGGATGATTACCCTGGGTTTTTTGAGTACAGTTACGAATGACTCTGCATCATATTGACCACTAACCGAACTGTCGCGGGCAATTTCATTGAGCAAATCCACCTTGGCTTGATCCTTGTCGTAGCCGGCTACAGCATAATTGCTGTCTGCCATATTCAAGAGCAGATTTTGACCCATCGTGCCCAGACCGATTAATCCCAATTCATATTCCTGGTTGTCCATATCGACTATTTTTCGGTGGCTAAATAACTCCGATGCCTTAAAGCAATTCGCGGGCTTTTTTGACGATGTTTTCAGTCGTGAAGCCAAACTGCTTGAAAATTTCCTTGTACGGTGCACTGGCTCCAAAATGATCGATCGTGATCAGCGCTCCCCGATCACCTACCCAACGGTGCCAGCCCAAAGAGCTTCCGGTTTCGACCGCCAGCCGACGGTGTATGGATGGCGGAAATACCTCATCTTTATAGGATTTGGATTGCTGTTCAAAAATTTCCCAGCTTGGCATGCTGACTACCCGGGCATCGATTTTATCTTTTCGCAGCTCATCCTGGGCCTGAAGCAGAAGGTGTACCTCCGATCCGGTACCGATCAGGATCACATCCGGTTCGGCGTTTTGCTCAGGTGAAAGTACGTATGCTCCTTTATGCAGCAATTCTGCAGAAGCATAGCGTTCTCTGTCCAATACGGGTAATCCCTGCCTAGTCAGGACCAGCATAGTCGGTCCGGTTTGATTTTTAATGGCAGCTTTCCAGGCTTCGATGGTTTCATTGGCATCTGCTGGTCGGATCACCGTCATCCCGGGCATAGCCCTCAGGGAAGCGAGATGCTCGATCGGCTGATGCGTAGGACCATCCTCACCCAATCCTATGCTGTCATGGGTCATGGTATAAATGACGGGGATTTTCATCAGGGCAGCCAATCGTATGGCTGGTCGCGCGTAATCCGTAAATACAAAAAAGGTAGCTGCATAAGGTCGCAGACCACCGTGCAGCAAAATACCGCTGGAAGCTGCACACATGCCCAGTTCCCGGATACCCCATGCTATGTTTCGTCCTTCCGGTACGTCTTTTTGAAAATACGACTCCTTTTTCATCAGGGTTTTGGTGGACGGTTCCAAATCGGCGCTTCCCCCTACGAGCCAGGTTAGTTTGTCTGACACCGCATTCAAAAATGAACTATTCAACGCACGAGTCGCAATCGATCCGTCTTTCGGTTGATAAACCGGTAATTCAGCGTCCCAATTTTCGGGTAAACTGAAATTAATGTGATGATTGAGCTTTTCGGCCAGTTTGGGTTGCGCTTTTTGGTAACTTGCCAGAAGACTGTTCCATTCATCTTCCTTCTCTGCACCTTCCTGCATCGTCGACCTCATATGATCGAGTACGCCGTCCGGAATGAAAAATGCCTCATTGGAGGGGAAATTGTAATATTCTTTCGTCAGGATGATTTCATCGTCGCCCAGGGGCGCCCCGTGTGCATCGGGTGTGTCCTGTTTGTTGGGTGCTCCGTACCCAATATTGGTTTTGAGAATGATCATGGTGGGTTGCTCCGTATTGGCTTTAGCCTCCAGGAACGCGGCCTCTATAGCCTCTACGTCATTGCCTTTTGCTCCCAGGTCGATCACGTGCCAGTTGTGTGCTCTGAACCTGGCAGCCTGATCATCGGAGACGCTGAGGTCAGCCTTGCCTTCGATCGTAATGTTGTTGTCATCAAACAGGCAAATCAATTTCCCCAGCCCAAAATGTCCGGCAATCGAGGCGGCTTCATGAGAAATTCCTTCCATTAGGTCCCCATCGCTGCAAAAGCAATAAG
>CALGAA010000265.1 GCA_937952445.1 uncultured Bacteroidota bacterium
GGCACACTTGAAGATCCGGAAGTCAGAAAATTAGCTGATGAAATCATTAAAGCACCAGAAAAGGAAATCACCGAAATGAAAGCGCTGATCGCCAAATTGAAATCCAAACCCTGATGGGTTTTGGGTCAGAAAGACCCGGGCATCTTCCCACCTCGTGCGATTAAAAGGTTACCGCTCCAATTCACTGTAGTTAACGGGAACCGAAATGCGATATACCGGCCTGGCATGTCCATTGTGACAGGTGTTGCAATTAACCGGATATTCCTGATAAAGATAATTATCCTTAAAGTCCCCATCCACATCAAAATATGTTTCGTTTATTTCAGCAGTCATCCGCATCATATAACGGGTGATATTCTTATTGGGGTGATCATCTGATTTAAAATCAAGCTTCGAAGGGTCTTTCTCCGACTTCGCATGACAATCGTTGCATCCCATTCCCAGGGCTACTTCAAAGCTTTGCATGATCGCGCCAAGTTCATCATCGCTGATATCATGGGGTAATACTTCCAGGTTTCGCTCATTGTCCTGGGGTTGTTGGACGGGATGGAATGCGGAGGCTGCCAGGATGACCGTAGCAAAAATCACTATGGCTCCAAAATTCCTCTTAAACGATCGGGTTTTCATACGTATGGGTTTTTGACATTTGAAATTATTTCGTAAAATATAAAAATTATTCCTAATAATACCAAAGATATTGTGGAAGCGCACCGTATTCCCGATTAGAGATTTCTCTACTCCGTTTTGTGTTGTCCGGAAAGTGAATCGTCAAATATTGGCTTTATCTTCGGGATTCGGAATCAGGAGGCTGGGACTGAAGAGAAAATTATTGAAGGCCGGGATGCATAACAAGCCTTAAAAAGATAAGATGAAGATTAATTACAACAATAAAATGTTTAGAGCCGTACAGAATTCCGCAAATGGCGAAACCTCGTTTGATACCATTTTCAGATATAAGCAGGATGGAAATATATTGACAGCCGAATACGAAGGAGGGATGATCATTCGGGGCCATTTGATTGGATTAGTGGATCAAAATGGCCAAATAGAAATGCGCTATCATCAGGTCAATGCCAGGGGCGAATTGATGACCGGTATTTGCGTTTCCGTTCCTGAAATCATGGAGAATGGTAAAATTCGGCTGCACGAATCCTGGGAATGGACTTCACCTCTGCGGTCAAAAGGTCAATCGATGTTGGAAGAAATTTGATCATTTTCAGCTCATGATGCCAAAGGATGGAAAGAACGATGATTAACCATACCCTGAAAAGGCGGGTGGACTCGTCATATGATCAGAACATAAAATATTTAACCTGTTATCATAAACGATATGAGATTGTGGTCACTACATCCCCAATATCTGGACGCTAAAGGCCTCGTTGCCTTGTGGCGCGAAGCCTTGCTCGCCAAGAACGTTTTGGAGGGCAAAACCACGGGGTATCGGTCACATCCTCAGCTCCATCGATTCCGTCGATCAGTCCTACCCATCGATGGGATCAATCAATATTTGTCTGAGGTGTACCAGGAATCCCTGATACGGGGATACAAATTCGATCGGGAAAAAATCGATTGGAATTTTACGACTACCATGCTGCCGGTGACTTCAGGACAAATGCAATATGAAAGGGAGCATTTGTTGAAGAAACTAAAGATGCGTGATTCACAGCGGTATATGGATTTCCTGGACACTATTGAGCTTAAGCCTCATCCCATGTTTTACATCGTGGAAGGGGAGGTGGAGGTGTGGGAAATGATCCGTTGATCCTGTTAACTCCTCTTTGATGTGAGAACCTGGCCCGGAATATGCCTAAATGTATATGCCCTTGAGAAATTTATATGACTTCAGGTCACTTCGGAGTTTGCCAGTATTTTACGGAATATTCCCGGTACAAATCGTTTTAAATAAACCCCCAGGATCTCGTATTTGCCGATGTTGACTTCCTTTTTCTTTTTTCGGATTGCGCGCAAAACCCTGGAACTGAACACTTCCGGTGATAATCCGTGGGCTTGCTTATCATCCATCGTATTTTGAGGTTCTCCATCAGCCGTTAGTGCATTTCGGGAAATATTGGTGCGAATAAAGCCGGGGCAAACTAGCGTGACGTCGATGTTGTCGTCCTCCACCTCAAACCGAAGGGAATCAAAATATCCGTGGAGCGCGTGCTTGCTCGCCGAATAGGTGGAGCGCTTCGGGCTTCCAAATTTACCGACGATGCTCGAAATCGCTACTATGTGCCCGGATTTTCGCCGAATCATGGAGGGAAGGACCAGTCGGGTCAATTCAATCGTGCCGAAAAAATTGATTTCAAATAGTTTACGGGTTACCTCGGGAACCGTTTCCACCGCAGTCGCTCGCTGGCTGATACCTCCATTGTTGATCAGGATGTCGATATGAGGGGCCAGCGTCAATGCTGCTTGCACGATTTTGGCCAGTTCCTCGTTTTTGGCCAGATCCAGGGGCAAAACGTGTTTTTGGCCGTTCCCTCCACACTTCTTCGCTACTTCGTGGAGCTTCTCTTCATTTCGTGCGGACAGGATTAAATGGGCATTTTCCTTCGCCAGGGCCAGCGCCATTGCTTCACCCAATCCTGCGGACGCTCCGGTAATCCAAATCCACTTATTCGCAAAACTGCTCATGCGTTTTTGACTCTGTTAAACGATAAAGCCCTTAGCATGTATTTGGGAAGTTTTTTGGTTCTGTTCCGTTTGAGCAAATTGAGGTACCAGCGAAGTTTTTTGAGAATGGGAATTTTGTGAGTTTCCACAAACTCGATCAGGGTGCCATCGGGGTCTTCGATGTAACTAAAATGACCTGCTGCTTCGCCCATGTCAAACTGGTTGCTGCTATCCACGGTAAACGGAGATCCGTATGCCTTGCATTTTTCACGCATTTCTTCCATTCCCACTATGTCAAAACACAGGTGGATATAGCCCAGATCACCCCAGTAGCGATTTTCGAATATTTTTCGAGGTTTCCGATCCAACGTCTGAACCAATTCAATCACCGAATCACCAAGCAATCCTGAGAAAGGTCCCGTTACGGGCTTGCTGTGTCCGAGCAGGACCCGGCGCATTTTTTGTCCGGTATGATCAAATTTTTCCATGTCTTGATGGCGTCCGGTTTCGTCGTAGATAACGGTATCGTACCCCAGGATTTCTTTATAAAAAGGAATGGATGCTTCCATATCGCTCACCCCGATGGTTACTCCACCTACACCCCCGTTGGGTTGACGGATTTTGTTGAACCAATGATTTTGATCGACGACCTCAAACGCATTACCATACGGATCTTCAAAGTAAAAATGGTCTTTTCCTTGCGGATCTTTCGTAAGGTTGGAAAGCATTCGGACACCGGCTGTTTTGAGCGTGTTGTATACGCTGTCCACATCAAACGATTTTATTTTAATGGCGTTGATGCCCAGGTCACCTGGCAGGATTTCAAAATCTGTACCGACTGGGGTGCGGCCAACGTATTGCCATATTTCAAATCCCCCTCCACCGTTGAGGTTGAGCGCCAGGATGGCATGTCGTTTGCGGGGTTTCCCGCCCGTATAAGGGAGCATCAATTTGGCTTCAGCTTCCTCTTCAAAAATGGGTACATCCACCTGTAGGTGTTCCCGGTACCATTCCCAGGCCTCGTGCACATTGGTCACCCCTATACCGACTTGCTGGATTCCACTAATAAATGGTTTCTTCATTTATAAGTTGTTGATTGATAAAACATCGTTCAATTCCTCTTATGCACTGAGGCTTAGAGAAATGAAAGTGATGAAAAACTGGGTTTAAAAAAATGTTATTTCTATCTGCGGAAGGCAAAGATACAAATATTTATCACACATGGGAATCCCGGCCCATCCGGACTGTTATTCACAGACCTCCAGAATGGGGTCGGGCTATCAGCCATGTGCTGCCAGCATAGTAAGGGCAAATAGGGTCCCTGCGTTGCGACCCGTTTTTTCTCAACCAGGTTGTATTTTCACATCTCTGGAATGCTGCCCTTCACGAGTTGACATCAATCCATACGCCCGTCCTCCGTGGAGTCCTTTAGATGAAACCGAAATCGTGCTTCAGACCAGGACTTTTTCTGCTCGTTTGTAGGCGATTTTTTCTTTAAGATGTTTCCATCGCTCCCCCATCAATCTGTTCATCCCCTTATCCACGATAAAGTGTCTGGAAATATTCATCAGCCCCTTTGCGCGGGTCGCCAGGGAAGCATTTGCACGCAGACTTAGGGAATAACCTCCCACGACGTAATGCATAAAATGCCAGCATCCCATCGGCATGAATAAGGTTTCTCCATGCTCCAAAATGGTTCGGTAACCTTCGGCATGCCGAAGCGCCGGAAATTTGTCGTAATCCGGATTGAGTACATCGACATGACTTTGGACGGTGAATGGATGGTTGTACAGAAACACTTTTTGATTTTCGTCAAAAAGAATGCATTCTTTCTTGGTCATGAAATGGGTGTGAAAGACGCAAGAATAATCGATATCGTAATGGAGGGCTACTTTGGAACCGGCACCTCCGAAGAACATATACTTGTATTTTTCCAAAAATCCATCCATGATGGTGGGCATGCTGAAGTCATCGACCATGGCCGGGGCATGCTCAAAAATATTATACAGAAACATGCGAAGATCTGTGGGTTCATTTTGGATGATGTCCAGATAATCCCCTAATTTCATCGTGGTGGTGGGAGTCATATACCCTTTGCCCGCTTTGTGGTAATCCTTACCGTACAGGGGTACATTCAAATGCCCGTATTCGGATTTGAGGAAGTCCCAGGTCCATTTTTCAGTCGCCGGCCAGTCTGCTGCCAAATCCGTGAAGACTACAGGAGTTTTGGTCTTGAGGTAGCGTTCCTGAAATTCCTCCGGACTGATACCGCTTACTCTTTCGATGGGTTTTAAATTCATAGCTGTTCGTTAATTTGAAAAAAAATTACATCAACTTCAATTCCCACCCGGCCGATTTTAACTACCTATGATTCAATCGGCAGGGGTGATATCGTTTGTATAACCAAAATGAGTAGCACAAAATTACAAAATTTTGATTACTTTGATCGATATAATTTTTTTCCTATGAAAACCAAGAAGGAAATTGTCACGGATTGGTTGCCGCGGTATACAGGCACCCTGCCTGAAGAATACGGTAAGTATATTTTACTCACCAATTTCTCGTTGTACCTGGAGCTTTTTGCCTTGTGGTTCAAATGTGAAATCCGCGGAATCGGGCGGGCGATGCCATCGGCAACCCACGGGGATATCACGATCGTCAATTTTGGGATGGGGAGTCCAAATGCAGGGACGATCATCGATTTGCTGAGCATTGTGCAACCCAAAGCAGTTCTTTTTCTGGGGAAATGCGGGGGCCTAAAAACGCATACGAACCAGGTCGGAGATCTCATTTTGCCGATCGCAGCCATACGGGGGGAGGGAACTTCCGACGATTATCTTCCGCCGGAGGTGCCTGCGCTACCTGCTTTTGCACTCCAAAAGGCCATTTCGACGACGATCAGAGATTATGGGCAGGATTACTGGACCGGGACGGTATATACCACGAATAAACGCGTGTGGGAACATCGGGAGGATTTCAAGGACTATTTGCGCGTACTCCGTGTGATGGCGATCGATATGGAAACGGCTACCATTTTCACCGCAGCATTTAAGAATCAAATGCCGGCCGGCGCGTTGTTGTTGGTATCGGATATTCCTATGTTGCCCGAGGGCGTCAAAACCGAAGAAAGTGATCAGCTCGTTACCGATACCTTCGTGGAGCTCCATTTGTCCATCGGAATCGATAGTTTAAAACAGTTGATCAATCACTCCCTGACAGTCAAGCATTTGAAGTTTTAATGTAGGGCTCTCCGGATCAAGCCCGGGTTGAAGGAACGTGGTCTGACGTGCCGGGGCTGGATCAAAGGTGGGTCTGAAATGTAGTTACATCTCCGTAGAATCGAATTGTAAGCCGAACTTCTGATTTGAGAAAAAAAAGACCGGTTCGCAAAATCCCCCTATGTAAGAACCGGTCTAGACCATGAGTAAAGTAATCGCATAACAACTGAAGAAGATAACTACAAATTGAGAATACGATCGTTTACAGGGTTATAACTACATATTATCGCGTTTTATTTTATGATGGCAAAAATTATTTAAACAAAATGAAGATTTCTGGGAATCAGGCAGAATCTATCATTGTGGCCCCTGCTTTTATTGAATTTTCATGGCTCCACGATAAGCAAACCGATCAAGCATGTGGATTGGATATCACTCAATAGCCCCGATCACTTACTTCTCCTTTTTCACCCGATTGCCATTTTGTCAGGAAATGGTGGGATGGCATATAATTTGAACCTGATCAGGAAACTTAAAATATTGGAACTATGAATAAAGGACAGATTTCGGTACAATCGGAGAATATTTTCCCCATTATCAAGCAATTTTTATATTCCGACCAGGATATATTTTTGCGGGAATTGGTGTCCAACGCTGTGGATGCCACACAAAAACTCAAAACCCTGGCTCGAAAAGGGGAGTATAAAGGATCCACAGAAAATCTACAGATTACGATTTCAATAGATCCTGACAAAAAGACACTTACGATTTCGGATCAGGGTCTCGGAATGACGGAAGAGGAAGTCAAAAAATACCTCAATCAAATGGCGCTTTCCAGTGCCAACGATTTTTTAGAGAAATACAAAGACGAAGGAAGTGGCATAATCGGGCATTTTGGTTTGGGCTTTTACTCCGCTTTTATGGTAGCCAAAAAAGTGGAGGTGATTACCAGATCCTGGCAAGAGGGGGCACAAGCCGTGAAATGGACCTGTGAAGGCGATCCGGTGTATACGATCGAAGAGGCATCCCGGGATGAAATCGGAACGGATGTCATTTTGCATATCGAAGGGGAAGACGAGGAATACCTTCAGGAGAGTACCATTGCTGACCTCCTCGACAAGTATTGCAAATTCCTTCCGATCCCCATTCAGTTTGGAACAAAAGAAATACCTGTAGCCACAGAGGAGGAGGACGAAGACGAAAAGGCAGAGCCAAAAACGGAAGTAGTCCCCAATATCATCAACAATACGCACCCTGTCTGGAAAAAGAATCCGGCTGATTTAACCGATCAGGATTATATCGACTTTTACGATGAATTGTATCCGTATAGCGACCAACCACTGTTTTGGATTCACCTCAACATTGATTATCCGTTTAATCTGACCGGAGTGTTGTATTTTCCTAAGATTCATAACCAACTGGAGATTCAGAAAAATAAAATCCATCTGTACTCCAATCAGGTGTATGTAACCGATGAAGTGAAAGAAATAGTGCCGGAGTTTTTGACGCTGTTGCACGGTGTGATCGACTCGCCGGATATTCCTTTGAATGTTTCCCGTAGTGCGCTGCAAAGCGACCGCAATGTGAAGAAAATTACGGGTTATATTACCAAAAAAGTGGCCGATAAACTCAAAGAATTATTCAATAACGACCGGAAACAGTTCGAGAATAAATGGGAAGATATCGGGGTGTTTATTAAATACGGGATGATCAGCGATGATAAATTCTACGATCGGGTGAAGGATATCGCATTGTTGAAGAATACCGAGGATGAGTATTTTACCATCGAAGATTATTTGACAAAAATCAAGGACAACCAAACCGACAAAAACGACGTCCGGGTGGCCATTTATACGTTCCATAAAGATGCTCAGGATAGTTACATCACCGCTGCAAAGAACTACGGTTATGACGTGTTGGTGCTGGATCAGGTATTGGACAATCACTTTGTTCAGACCCTGGAATACAAATGGGATAAAATCCGGTTTGTGCGGGTGGACAGTGAGACGGTGGATCAACTCGTAGCGAAGGATGAGAAGCAAGAAACGGCCTTGAACGAAAAAGAGCAGGAGAAAATCAAATCGCTGTTTCAGGAAGTGGTCGGAATAGATTCCAATCAATTGGAAATAAGGGCTTTGCCTGTTGATTCTGCCCCGGTCCAGATTGTAAAACCCGAATTTATGCGACGAATGGAGGATATGCAGCGATTGCAATCTGGTCAGATTCCGGGACAGGGATTGGGTATGCACCAGGTGGTGATCAATGGGAACCACCCGCTGATCGCTCAAAAGCTCAATAATATGCGCAGCGAAGAGAAAAGGGTTGATTTTACCAAATACCTGTATAACCTGGCTTTACTCAATCAAAATATGCTTAGTGGAAAAGCCCTGACGGACTTCGTAAAACAAAGCCTGGATTACGCGAATAATTAAATTAATTACATAGGGCGAGTGGCGATTCAAGGCCGGCTGCACATATCTGATGATTTGGGATTTGTGCCCGGCCAGGCCACATTGGTATTTTTGTTATTCATCGCACTTGAATACGATATAACAGTAGCTCAAGTTCCTATAAATACTTTCACCCGTTTCACTTAAGCCAGCGAAAGTCGCCACCAAACGGCCGCAGGCCCCAAACGTAAAGGGAGCTCTGCTCACTTTACCCAAACAGAATCGTGAGCCCCGGCGAATGATTCCCAAACGTTTGTTAATACAGATTGAATACCATAGAACAGTCAAAAGCACCGGTAGAAACTCTGTGCTGATGAACCACAAGGATCCACTATCCCCCTCTCTCTTAAGGGAACGAACGAATCTTAATCTTGAAGTCGCAGAACGACCAGGTAAATAACGTATGTTAGAATAGAAAACTCCTGACCAAACGGCCGCAGGCCCCAAACGTAAAGGGAGCTCTGCTCACTTTACCCAAACAGAATCATGAGCCCGGGCGAATGATTCCCAAACGTTCTCTTCGCGCCAGCGAAGAGAACTCAACTTCCCATCGCCTGTTCCCTCAGTCGTTTCAAAAATGGAGAAGCGAAGATAAAATCGACCAATTCCTCGTTGTCAGAAGTCAAAACTTCGTCCTTACTACCTTGCCACGCCAAAAGACCATCGTGGAGCAGATTGATGTTGTCCCCGATTTCGAGTACGGAGTTCATATCGTGTGTGTTGATCACCGTAGTGATTTTGTCGTCGTGGGTAATGCTGCTGATCAGTTCATCGATGACGATCGACGTTTTCGGATCCAGCCCCGAATTGGGTTCGTCGCAAAAGAGATATTTCGGTTCCATGACGATCGACCGGGCGATTCCCACCCGCTTTTGCATCCCACCTGATATTTCAGAAGGGTACTGATGGTTAATGCCCTTCAGGTTGACCCGTTCCAGGCAATAATTTACCCGCATTTTTTTTTCTTTCCGGGTCTTGGTGGTGAACATATCCAGCGGAAACCGGATGTTTTCTTCGACCGTCATCGAATCAAACAAGGCTGAGCCCTGGAACAACATCCCCACTTCATTTCGCAGTTTCTGAAGTTCCTTCGGTTTCAATTGGAGAAAATCTGTATCGTTGTACCATACCCGACCACTCGTTGGTTTTAATAGCCCCACCAGAATTTTGAGAAGTACGGTTTTTCCTGCCCCGCTTTTCCCGATTATCAAATTGTTTTTTCCCGCCTCAAACGTAATCGTGATGTCCTTGAGGACTTCTTTTTCATCAAAACTTTTATATATATGCTCACATCGAATCACCTATTCAGCATTTTTAATCCATTAATTAGGTGGTCAGGATAAGGACGATAATATAATCCGCCAACAGGATCATCACATCGCTGACGACCACGGCGTTGGTACTCGCTTTCCCCAGTTCGATCGAACCTCCTTCTACAAAATATCCCTGATAACAGGAGATGGAGGTCAGGATAAAAGCAAAGACAAAAGATTTCACCAGCATCATTACCACGTTGAACGGATCAAAGAAGGAACGAAGTCCTTTGATGTAATCCAAATTGGTCAAATCGCCAAAAGGAACAGATGCGATGTAACCTCCTACGATGCTGACAAATGCTCCGATGCAGACCAAAATAGGAATGATAAGTACCGCAGCGATGAGCTTGGGCATGATCAAATAACTCGCCGTATTCACCCCCATCACCTCCATGGCATCGATGTGTTCTTTCTGCCTCATTCCCCCGATTTCAGACGCCATATTGGAACCGACCTTCCCCGCCAAAACCAATCCGGTAAATGTGGGGGCCAATTCGATGATGGTCATGTCCCGGACGATGTAGCCTATATAGTATTTCGGAATGAAGGATCCCCCGATTTGATAATTGAATTGTACAGCTGAGACCGCCCCGATAAAAACCGAAATCAAGACCACGATGGTCACCGATCCTACTCCGATATCGTACATTTGCCGGACGGTTTCTTTCCAATACATCCGGAAATTGGACGGCCGTCGCAGCGTAGCTGCCAGCATCATAAAATATCGGCCAGTATGAAATAATAAGGGTTTGATCATCGGGTGTAAATATGATAAAATAATCTATATTTGGTCATATACCTTTACCAGAATCTATAAAAAACGAAGAATGATCGTTGTTATTACGGGAGCGAACCGGGGAATTGGAAAATCGATTGCTGAAACCCTGGCTGGGGAAGGGCATCACCTGATCCTGTGTTCCCGGACAGCTCACGAACTTGAAATGCTTCGCACGGAATTACTTCATCAATACCCCGATATAAGGATCCAGGTCCATGCTTTCGATTTGACAGATCGCCATGCCATCTCGGCATTTGCTGCCCGGGTACTCGATGAACCGGGACGGATTGATGTGTTGATTAACAACGCCGGTTATTATGAACCGGGGAAAATAGTAGATGAAACACCCGAAAAGTACGATCAGGTGCTCAGGATCAATCTCGATGCTCCGTATTTTTTAACTAAAGAATTCTTGCCGGCTATGATTGAAGCCCGCTCTGGCCATGTGATCAATATGTGTTCGGTGTCCAGTTTTCAGGCCTTTCAAAACGGGGGGAGTTATTCGATTGCCAAACATGCTCTGCACGGATTTGGAAAAACACTGCGGGAAGAGGTGCGGGAATATGGAATACGGGTAACCAATATACTGCCCGGTGCAACATGGACGGATAGCTGGGCCGGTGCCGAACTACCCAAAGACCGATTGATCAGCGCCCGAAATATTGCTCAGGTAGTTTCCACAGCGATTCGACTGGATGCCAATGCGGTGTTGGAAGATGTGGTTATCCGACCGATTAAGGGTGACCTTCCGTGACCCTTGAACGGCAAAACTATTGCTCATTTATTACAAATTTTTGCCATATTAGCGCCTGAAAATCAATAGTTGAACTTACAATCAATATGGTCAACGTAAAAAATGTTTGTTTTACGATCCTCGGAATTTGGTTCTATCTCCTGCAATCCTGCCAGCCTGCGGAGCCACCGTTGCCGATTTTGGAAACCATCCAAAGTTTAATCGATACGACCAACGGCGATTTTGCTGTGGCCTTCCTCAATCTGGAAAACGGTGAGCGAATCCTCATTCGCGAACACGAATCATTTCACGCAGCCAGTACTATGAAAACACCGGTTATGATCGAGGCGTTTAAGTATATGAAAAATAGTGAACAGCGTCTTTCAGATTCGATTTTGGTTTACAATAAATTTTACAGCATCGTTGATAGTAGTGAATTTAGTTTAACCCCCGATCAGGATGGGGATCAGGAATTGTACAATCTCATCGGGCAGAAAATTACCTGGCAGGATATGATTCACCGGATGATTACCCGCAGTAGTAATTTGGGAACGAATATTCTGATCGACTTCCTCAACGCCCAGAATGTAACCAAAACCATGCGGGATCTGGGGGCAACGGATATTCAGGTTCTTCGCGGTGTAGAAGATCTCAAAGCTTACGAGGCGGGGCTCAGCAATACCACTACAGCGTATGATCTACTGATGATTTATGAAAAACTCGCCCGGTACGAAGTGATTGATTCTGCAAGCAGTCAGGCCATGCTCGATATTTTGTTTGACCAGGAATTCAACAGTTTGATTCCGGCTCAGCTTCCCCGGAATGTGCAAGTCGCCCACAAAACGGGTTCGATTACCGGGGTACATCACGATTCGGGAATCGTATTTCTGCCCAATGGAGAGCGGTACGTATTGGTTCTGTTGTCCAAAAATGTTCAGAATATGGATCGGGCGAATGAATCGATGTCTGCCATTTCAAGAGTGATATATGACTATGTACAGGGCGTAGAACACGTCGGGAAATATAGCGCCCTGAACGATGATTAGCAACACTTGAGATTTCGGAAACACTCCTCAAAGTGGCCGAATTATGAGTTGTTTTCGTTATAGGTATGATTTAATCAATCTACCAACTTCATGAATCATATCCTGGTTTTAAAACTCCTTTCCTGCGGGAATTTAAAATACTTCGTAGCATTTACCCTTTTAATTTCACAGGCTCAGGCACAGAATATCACCCTCAGTGGTTATGTGGAAGAGTCTGGCTCGGGGGAAAAACTCATCGGCGCTAATCTTGTCGATCTGGCGACCCAACAAGGAGCCACTACCAATGAATATGGCTTTTATAGTCTGACCCTTCCCATTGATTCGGGTCATTTGGTGGTCAGTTATGTTGGGTATCAACGGGACACCATTGCCTGGACGGCCGAAGAGGATGTGAACATCGATGTTCGGTTGCGAAGGGCAATACAACTGGAAACGGTGGAGATTCAGGCAGAACGGGTTCGAAGAATTGAAGACGAAAGTCAAATGAGTCGGAATGAGATTCCGGTGGAACAGATCGAAAAACTGCCGGCATTTCTTGGAGAGACGGACGTGCTCAAAACCTTGCAGCTTATGCCCGGTGTGCAAAGTGGCTCGGAAGGGACATCGGGGATCTATGTTCGCGCGGGCAGTATTGATCAAAATCTGATTCTGGTCGATGGAGTTCCGATCTATAACCCGACCCACGTTCTCGGTATTTTTAGTTCGTTCAATTCCGATGCCATCAAAAGCGTCAGTATTACCAAAGGGGGATTCCCGGCGCGGTACGGAGGACGGTTGTCCTCGGTGGTAGAGGTTAATATGCGGGACGGTCACCTGAATGAATTTCATGGCTCGGGCCAGATAGGTCTTATTTCGTCCAAGTTGCTCCTGGAAGGCCCGATAGTCCGCGAAAAAAGTTCGTTTTTGGTGTCGATACGACGCTCCTATATCGACATCATCGGCCGACCCATTGCCCGTATAGCTCAGAAAGAAAAAAAAGAGAAGGTACTTCCTACAGCTTTTTTCCACGATATCAATCTCAAGGCCAATCATCGTTTCAACGATCAACATCGGTTGGTGTTTAGCGGATATTATGGAGCAGATCGCTACGGAGCCAAATACACCGACCCAACCAATCATACCAATGCTCATGTAGAATGGGGAAATTACCTGGGATCTCTCAATTGGAATCACCGGATAGCTCCGAAATTGTTCGCCAACACCACAGTGACCTATTCCAGGTACCGGTTGAACAATGATATTACGTACACCGATTCAGACGGTGAAAATTCAGAATCATTTAATTCCCTGTATTTTTCGGGGATTGAGGATGTTGGATTAAAATATGCTGTAGACTACGCGCCGGATAATCGGCATTTTTTGAAAATGGGTTTGGGGATGACGCATCACACCTACAGTCCGGGGGCATTGACGTATCGGTATGATTTTGGGACGGAAAAGGACCACCGGGAATTCAACCAGGATCACCTGTCTTCCTTTGAAGGAGCCATATTTGTGGAGGATGATATGGAATTTGGTGCGCTGAGAATGAATGCCGGTCTACATTATTCGACCTTTCTGACCGAAGGGGAATTTTACCATTCTCTTCAACCACGATTCAGTACCAGGTACAAATTTCCGGGAGATTGGTCATTGAAAGCTTCCTACGCATCCATGTCCCAATACCTTAATCTTCTGACCAGTGAAGCACTGAGCCTGCCAACGGATCTTTGGGTGCCGAGTACGGGTCGTATACCGCCCCAATCCAGCTGGCAAGTGGCTATCGGAGGCGCCAAAACGCTGTGGAAAGATTATGAACTTTCTATCGAAGGATATTACAAGGAAATGGAAAACGTGTTGTCCTACAAACCGGGAGTGAGTTTTATCATCGACCCGGTATCATCCACGGATTGGCAGGAAAAAATCACGCAGGGAAGGGGAACATCTTACGGTGCGGAATTTCTATTTCAGAAAAAATTTGGCCGGACCACGGGGTGGCTGGCTTACACATTGTCTTGGAATACCAGGCAGTTTGATGTGATCAACCGCGGAGAAGTATTCCCCTACAAATACGATCGGCGACACGATATCAGCATTGTTTTGGCCCATGACCTTTCGGATCGTTGGTCGTTTTCGGGTGCCTGGATTTACGGAACCGGAAACGCTTATTCCATCCCCGATGCCAATTTTCCGATGATAACCGGGCTCTTCGAAGGATCGAATAATTATTCGGTGTATTCTGAGAAGAATAATTATCGGATGTCGGACTATCATCGCCTGGACGTATCGTTTAAGCGGAGTAAGAAAAAAAAATGGGGAACGACATCGTGGACTTTTGGTGCTTATAATGCATACTCCCGTATGAATCCGTTTTTTGTCATGGAAGGGGATGGGTTATTTGGGCGTGGCCTGCAGGAAGTGGCTATTTTGCCCGTCATTCCCTATTTCAGCTGGGGTTTTAAATTTTGAGTTTATGAGAAATCTAATTACAGGATTGGTTCTGATCGTCGGCGGGATGGCTCTTACTGGTTGCGATGGCTTTACCCGGAAAATTGAGGTGGATTATTCAGACTTAGAGACGAAGGGGGTGCTCATAGGTGTATTGTCCAATTCCGATGACCGGGATAGTGTCTTTAGGGGACCTTATGATTATTCATCTTCATTGAAGGGACCACATGACAATCGTATATACGTAAGCAACAGCAGACCCCCGGGTTGGATAAGGGATTTATATTACAAAGCTCAGGTACACCTGGAGTCTGAAGGAAGGGAATTGCCGCTCACGTTTGTAGATATGGATGATGAATCCTACAATTACTCCTCATATTTTGGAGTTGAGGAAAATTTGGTGCCGGGCAGGGTCTATGAAGTTTATGCAGAATTTGACCCGGAATCGGCCCCTATGTACGTCCGACATTGGTCACCGGTGTCTGCCAGGGATACGATGCCCTCTTTGGTGGAATTTACTGTCCGGGATATCCATCTGGAATACGATGAGGGGAATTACTGGGCCACTCCCACCAGCGGGTATATAGATATCCAATTGAAAGACGAAGAAAACCGAACCAATATGTATCTGATCGATGTTTCGGCTAGTTTCGAATCCGATACTTTGTATCCGAATGACGATCAGTTTATCGTCCAGGGCTCTATTGATCGTCCAGATCGAACCACGGATTTGGACTTGTTCTTTGTCTCCCGCAACAATCTGTTTCACGAAGAGGATTTTACGCCGGAAGGTAACAAGAGGATCCATTTTAGGTTTCGGGAAACCTACGGTTCACATGACCGGTCTAAGGGGGCTACTTTGTTTGTCCGGGTTTCCAATTTATCGAATAATTATATTCATTTCCAGCAAAGTTCACAGCAGTATGATACGAACAGGGAAAACCCCTTTGCGGAGCCTGTGGAGATATACACCAACGTGAAGAACGGGTATGGGATCTTCGCTTTGATGGCGAGAAATTATGTGGAAGTAAAAGTGAATTAGCCCATTGATTTATTTTGTGAAATGTGATTCGGTAAGCCCGGCCTCTCAAAGTACGCATACATTCCACTGATATTTTAATTTTATAACGAAAGATCTTTAATTACCAATAACCAGGGATTGCCGAGC
>CALGAA010000266.1 GCA_937952445.1 uncultured Bacteroidota bacterium
GAGCGTTTTGGCCCCGGAGCTATTCATCGGGCGTCTTCGCTGGAATAAATATTCACTGACGAAGACGAATTAAAAATGACGAAAGGGGGGTCGGTGGTTCGGTGGGAAAAGCTCCCGGCCTGGACAAATCCCAATCTCAATCGGCTGCCCGCAGAAAGCTGAAATCTACCCACTGAATCTACTCGCTGAGAACTGCCCCCTGCCCGCTGTCTACTGTCTACTGTCTCTGAAAACTATTTATGATTTCCTTGTGATTATTGCCCTCCATCCCCTCGTCATATAGGCAAATGGATGGATCAAATATTCAATAATCTTAAAAACCAGGACTATGAAAAAGCAATGGATCATCACGACGATATGCATATTTTTGGGATGGATAACTTCTCATGCCCAAAGCAATGTACAATATGGATTGGGTGGTGGAATTGGGTTTTCCAATTTCAATTACTCCGCGCTTAACGACCTGCCGGTTTTCAATCACGATCCCATCGCTTCGTACAACATACACGGATACATCGGCATCCGCCCAACTGAGAAGTTTGGGTTGTCGTTTGAACCCGGATACAGCCGTCGTGGAGGTAAGGTCGGATTGCTGCCCGACGTGATACCGGTCGCAGCCTCCTGGAAAATGGAATACCTCCAACTCCCTGCACTGCTCGATTTCTACCTGAACGACCGCATCGTTGTCTCTTTAGGCCCCGAATTGTCCTGGCGTGTCGATTCCAATGCCGATTACCTCGGATTGATCTCTGAGAATCTGGATAAGAAATTTTCCGCCGGGGTGATGGCTGGCCTTCACGTCGCGGTACTGCCCAACATAGACCTTGGATTGCGGTATCACCGTGCACTCACTCCCGTAGCTACCCTCAATCTTCCGGAAATCGGAGGATTGCTGAAACCAAAAGTGTCGATGCTTAATCAGAATTTTCAATTGGTGGCCCGATACAGATTCTGATTAGGGAATCAACAGATCATTATTACAGGCCATCCGGTTATCGAACAGCGATGACCGGATGCCTTTTTTCATGCATTGAGGTGAATTTCAAAAAACAAAAGGATTTCATGGATATGGTTTCTCGCTAATTTTCGCAGATTGTTTTCACGTTGATTTATGAGCTGCGTTCATCAGCGAAGGCTCCTATCAGTGTTGATCAGCGTGCCCCAATCTGCGCCCATCCGGGAGATCCACCATCTGCGCTCATCTGCGAGAACCCTCCTAAGTTGATCTGCACGAACCAATCTGCGTTCATCTGCGAGACTTTTATCTTCGCTTATCTGCGAGAAACAATTTAGGTTGATCTGCGAGCCCAGATTTGCGTTCATCTCCGAGAACCATCCTGCGTTGATCTGCCAGACCCCCATCAAGACCCCTCACCATGGTACGGCCTGAAATTAATGGAAATGTATAAAAAAAGAGAGTATACCCGTAAGGATGAGGATCACCCCCGCGATGATTCCGGAACTGTGTTCGAGTTGATGCCAGTTCCGATTGAGTTTTTCCAGCCCGAGATAGACGACATATACCCACAGCAGCATTCCCACCAGTGTTACCGTAATATATAGCATCGACAGCGAAAGGACTGATGCCCAACCCTCTTGACCTGCCAAAATGTACAAGGCTTCAATTTCAAGGCACGGGCTGAAAAACATGGCCAGAACGATTACTTTGATTTGTTGCCGGATGGTTTTTTGACCGTTTTTGGGTTGAATGTGAAAGTGGTGATGATGGTAATGCTGGTAAATGAAATATATCCCAAGACCGACTAGTAACGCCGGGCTAATCCAACTCGTCCATTCTTCAAATTCATGCGAAAGACGCAGACTAAGCGCGCTGATCAACAGCCCGATGAGGACCGTACTCAGGACGTGTGCTCCTCCTGCCAGTACCGTGACCCTGAGGGTTTGAGCCAGACTCCATTGCTGCTTACGGGAAAGGGTAACCAAAGGGATCCAGTGATTGGGAATTATGGCGTGTAATATGGAAAGGACCAGCCCACTGAGCATTATTGAAGTCATAGAACGTAAATGTATCAGAAAGTTCTTTTGTTCTCAGGATTTAGAATTTCTTTCATTATATTTAGACCTTTTCAATCACATATCCTGATCGGGATAGGTCTGACAGAAACAAATTTACGGTTTTGCATTGGTTGTTGCATTAAAATTTCCAAAGCGGAATACAAATAAGTCCTTGCGTCGGTCCAGATTTAAATCGAAAGAAAGGGATATGAAAAAATTTTTATCAATATGAGTCGAAAAATACGAATGGGTATGGTGGGTGGCGGACCCGGTGCATTTATAGGAGAAGTGCACAGAATGGCTGCCCGGCTGGATGGACAGATCGAACTGGTTTGCGGATCGTTTAGTTCGGATCCGGAAAAATCCAAAATTACAGGACGTGATCTGTTTCTGCCCGAAAACAGGGTGTATGACACCTTCCAGCAGATGATCGAAGAGGAGAAAAAATTACCGGAAGGGGAACGGATGGATTGCATCAGCATCGTAACACCCAATCACCTGCATTTCCTTCCTGCCAAACTGGCATTGGAACATGGTTTCCACGTCATTTGCGATAAACCCATGACCCGCACCCTGGACGAAGCGATCGAATTGGAAAAGTTGGTGGAATCGACGGGATTGATATTTGCCCTCACCCATACCTATACAGGATATCCAATGGTGAAGCAAGCGCGGGATATGGTCAAAAACGGCGATATCGGTCAGGTGCGGAAAATATACGTCGAATATCCTCAGGGGTGGATGACCGAAAAAATTGAAGAGGCCGATTCCAAGCAGGCCAGCTGGCGAGTTGATCCAGCCAAATCGGGCATTGCCGGGGCGATGGGAGATATTGGAACCCACGCCGAAAACCTCGCCGAATACATCACCGGACAAAAAATCAGTGAAATGTGCGCTGATCTCGATACGGTCGTCGATGGCCGCGTACTCGATGACGATGGAAGCGTCCTGCTCCGGTTTGACGGAGGTGCAACAGGTACCTTGACTGCCAGCCAGGTTGCTGCTGGTGAGGAAAATAGCCTGGCTATTCGCGTGTATGGGACCAAGGCAGGTCTGGAATGGCATCAAATGGAACCCAATACCCTATATGTAAAATGGTTGTCCAAACCCATGGAGGTTTATCGCACCGGAGTGGGGGACCTGTACGAAAGTGCAACTGCACACACGCGCATCCCGGCAGGACATCCGGAAGGTTATCTGGAAGCCTTTGGCAATCTGTATCGAAATTTTGCCAAGTGCATCCAGGCCCGTTTGGCTGGCCAGGAACCGGATCCACAACACCTGGATTTTCCGACTGTCTCGGATGGTGTTCGTGGGCTGAGGTTTTTGTACAAAGTCGTGGAATCCGGAAAAACCGATCAAAAATGGATTCCGTTTGAAGATTAGAATGAATTGATTTTAGAAATTTAAAAAACAATCTATAATGAAAAATATTAAGGGACCTGCGATCTTTTTGGCGCAGTTTGCATCCGACGAAGCCCCATTCAACTCCTTTGAGTCTATCTGCGGATGGGCGGCATCTCTGGGATATAAAGGGGTTCAATTACCTACTTTTGTCACCAGCTTTATCGATTTGGAAAAAGCGGCGACGAGCAAAGATTACTGTGATGAACTGAAAGGCGTGGCCGAAGAACAAGGCGTCGTGATCACCGAATTGTCTACACATTTACAAGGGCAATTGGTGGCCGTTCATCCAGCCTACGACCAGTTGTTTGATGCCTTTGCCCCGGCCGAATTGCACGGGAATCCGAAGGGTCGGACCGAGTGGGCGATTCAACAGTTAAAATGGGCAGCAGCAGCTAGCCGAAATCTCGGTTTGGATGCGCACGGTACTTTTTCCGGTGCCCTCATCTGGCAAACCGTGTATCCGTGGCCTCAGCGTCCGCAGGGTTTGGTGGACACGGCGTTCAATGAATTGGCCAAACGCTGGAAACCTATTTTGGATGTTTTCGATGAGCACGGAGTGGACGTGTGTTACGAACTGCATCCCGGAGAGGATTTGCACGATGGACTTACTTTCGAACGATTCGTGGAAGCCGTTGATGGTCATCCACGGGCAAATATTCTGTACGATCCCTCTCATTTCATTCTGCAGCAGTTAAAATATTTGGATTTTATCGACATTTATCATGAGCGCATCCGAATGTTTCACGCGAAAGATGCCGAATTCAACCCCACGGGTAAAGCCGGGGTATACGGCGGTTATGCCGGATGGGTGGAGCGTCCCGGAAGATTCCGTTCTTTGGGAGATGGCCAGGTAGATTTTAAAGGTGTATTCACCAAATTGTCTCAATACGGCTATGGTGGCTGGGCGGTATTGGAGTGGGAAGATTGCATCAAATCTGCAGAACAAGGAGCGGCAGAGGGTGCTCCATTTATCGCAGAACACATCATCGAGGTAACCGAAAAGGCATTCGATGATTTCGCTGGTGTAAAACCCGATGAGGAATTCAACCGGAAATTGATCGGGTTATAGGATACTACTTTTTGTGGAATGTAGAGCAGAAGCTTGAAAGGAGATCCTTGATCGCCCGAAAAATTGCAGGACGGTTGATCATACCAAAATTGGGCGAACAAGTTCACATCTCCACTTGTTGTAAATACTAGAATGAAGCGTAGATAAAGTCGTAAGGATTTATAAAAATCCGAATAGATAAAGCTTCCTAACCGCCTGATGGTCCGATCTGGATCATCAGGCATTTTTTTTGAGGTAGAAGATGCAAGAACTGGGATACGGCGATATTCTTCACTGCAGGCAATTGATTTTTACTTTTGATATTTGGTGGGATGTGAAAATAAAATCGATAACCCCGTACATACTTTATACGGATCGAAAAAAGTTATAGAACGAAATGGCAATTGTAATTCAAATGGTGAGATCGATCAAGAATAAAGCGTTTTGGGTGTTCGCAGTAGCTATCGTATTGCTCGTTGCGTGTGAAGAAGACCCTCTTTTGACTGGTGAGGAAGTGTCGTACGTGGCTGATATCCAACCCCTGATCAATCAGAACTGCACAGGATCGGGTTGCCACGGTGCTGGTTCCGTTCAATTTGAACTGATTACCTACAATCAAGTCAAATTGAAAGCAGCCGATATACGTCAGTTGATATGGTTCGAACGGGATATGCCCCATTATACGGTTTCCCTCTCTGAATCGGACCGTGAAAAATTCAAAGACTGGGTCGATGATGGTGCACCCAATAATTAAGGGATTTATAGTGGACTTGTCCCCAAATTCGGGATACATCTGACGGTTTCTTTTTCGCACTATCTTCATCCTCAAAGTAACATATGACCATGCGGATCCAAACCGACAAAGGTGATAACCGTTTTTAAAATAGCCACTGACGCCAAATTACCCTTTATCACATTCTGTTTTTTCTAGCCTGATTTTTATATTTACGGTATAGGTGCGTTCTTCCGCACCCACACCCACATTTCTGTGTTTAATCTCTAAATCTCCCGCCAATGCCTACAAAAGGACAAATCGTAACCAATCGCAAAAGTGGTGATACATATGAATTCCTCCAAACTGCCCGGGACACCAACGGTGAATTTGTGTCGATGATCGCGACGATTCGGCGAAAGGGAAAAAGCGTGCCGGATCATTTTCATACGATGCAAGACGAAACGTTTGAGGTGATCTCAGGTAAATTGACGATCAATAAAGAGGGTGAGTCATTCGTGTTGGAAAAAGGGGAAGAGATTACGCTGGAACGAGGAATTTCCCACAATCATTTCAATACCGGAGATGAAACCGTGGTGTACAAACACACGGTGAGTCCCGCCCTGGATTTCGATTATCTGATCGAAAATTTGGTTGGACTCATTGGGGACAGCTCCAATAAGGATGGAAAACTGGGTTTGATCCAGCAACTGGTTATTTTAAAATACCTGGACAGTAAATCTTTTCTGGCGGATTTGCCGCTGGGTGTTCAGAAATTGCTCATGAATACGGTCGCTCCTGTCGCCCGGCTATTCGGTTACCGGGCCGTGTATAAAAAGTACTCGGGCATTGAAAAATAGATATTCAATGACGAATTACGAATTACGAATGGGGCGATAGTGGGATGAGCTCAAGGGTATGGGGTTGTTTTTCGAGAGGGTGGGACTGGTTTCTGGCAAATTTTGAAGGATTTGCAAGCCGGGTGTGGGCATGCGGGCGGAGGATTG
>CALGAA010000267.1 GCA_937952445.1 uncultured Bacteroidota bacterium
AAAACCCGGAATCAACAAACTGTTCCGGCTGGACACCTCCTTCCGGTTGGTCGAGGAACTCAACTTCAAGACAGCACCGATCCAATACCACGAAATTTCGGACACCTTATTTATCACCACTATCGGCAAGAATCCGTTCCCCACGGATCAAACCGACGGGGATTATCAGATCGTTTACAAAAGCCCCGGTTCGGAAATCTACGACCAATCTAAAATTATTCTTCCCGGTCTTCAACGACCGGTAAGTGTGGTTTACGGCGATATCGACCAGGATGGACTGGAAGATATCCTGGTCTGTGAATTTGGAAATCTAACAGGCCAACTTGCCCTGTACCGCAATACCGGCGGGGGATATACCAGACAGGTTTTGAAAAACAGCCCCGGTGCCATACACGCAGCTATCACCGATTGGGACGGAGATGGTCACCTCGACATTATCGCTTTGATGAGCCAGGGTCGGGAAGGAATTTACCTTTTTCAAAACGATGGCCAGAACGACCCGCAGGGAAACATCTCTTTTTCGAAAAAGGAATTGCTTTCGTTTTCACCACTGCACGGATCCCAGTATTTTGAATTGCATGATTTCAACGGGGATGGTCACCTGGATATCCTGTACGTATGCGGGGACAATGCGGACAAGACCCCGATTCTCAAAAACGACCACGGCTTGTACATATTTGAAAACGATGGCGCCGGGAATTTAAACCAATCCTGGTTCTATCAGCAAAATGGGGCGTACAAGGCGGTAGCTGCAGATTTTGATCAGGATGGAGATTTGGACATCGCTGCGATTTCGTTTTTCCCGGATTACGTCAATCGTCCAAATGAAAGCTTTGTTTATCTGGAAAATAAAGGCGGGATGGAATTCGTACCGCATTCTTTTCCTCAGGCCAGCCAGGGTCGCTGGATGGTTATGGACGTAGGGGATTTTGATCTCGATGGCGATCCGGATATCGTATTGGGTTCCTTTGTATATTTCATCCCTATGGGAGATACCACAGGTCTGGGGGATTGGTGGATGGAACAGGGACCATCTGTGGTCCTACTGGAGAACAACCTGGTACAACGGGAACTCCCTGAATAGATCGATTGACACTTCTCCCGGTTCGATAAACCAAATTCACACGATACCGCAACAGATTGCCTCGATATATTGACCTATAATTCGTACCCTTCCCAGGTTTCGATTTCTTCGCGTTCCTCCGTTTTCAAAAACAAAGGCAGGTATTTTTCCCGGTAAAATTTATTGTGGGCCTGCTGAACATCTTCCGGTACTCCATCCCAGGCGTTGGGTTGGTTGCCGACGTACCCCAAATCATCGATTCCCATCCGCGTGGTATAAAATCCGGTAGTGACCAGATTGCGAATCAGGGAAAAAAACCGTGCGCCTGCCTGAAACTGAGGTTGCACATCGTCCGGATAAGCTATATCGTCCACGATGTTAATCTGTTGCTCTTCGGACAGATCCTTGAAAACCTTATTAAACCGGCGATTGCTCTCGTGGTCCAGCCACATCAATCCCCCTCGCATAGGGATCTGGTGGTAGGGCATATCCTTCACGATAAATTCGATAAACGCAGGTACTTCAGCTTCTGTAGCCGATCCAGACACGTCATCTGCCGGAATAATAATATCAGCCAACACGGCGATAGTCGCCATTTCATGCTCGTTGAAAAAAGTCTGCGCAAAAAGCGCTTCATCCCTTTCGATCTCAGCACCTCTTCGCCCATAACCGTGACCCGGTGCATCCAGGTCGATCCCCAGATTGTTGGACAAATCCGATTCCCCTCCGTTGCCATCGACCTTTGGTTCCATGTGATCAGGGTTGCATCCCGTCAGGACAAAGGTTGAAGCAAACGATCCGACCACGAGTGTTTTGATGGTTTCTCTCCGATCCATATCTATCTCTTTTATAGTTGCCTTTTATAAGTTTTGTTTCTTCATCTGATCCACGATATAATCCGACGCCCGCCAGGACAAAGCCAATATGGTCCAGGTGGGATTCTTATCGGCCTGGGATACAAAAGGTCCGCCATCCACGACAAATAAATTATCGACGTCGTGGGCCTGGCAGTACTTGTTCAACACGCTCGTGTTTTTATTATCCCCCATCCGGGTCGTCCCCACTTCATGGATGATTTCGCCGGGACGGGTCAATCCATACTGCCGTTCCGGTCCGGGTTTTTCCCCCAGGGGAATAGCGCCCATATTGTGGATTATTTCTTCGAAGGTATCCACCATATGTTTGGCTTGCATCACTTCTTCGTCGGTCCATTTATAATGGAAACGCAACACCGGAATACCGTACCGGTCGACCACGTTGGGATCAATTTCGCAGTAGTTATCGTATTGCGGAATCGATTCACCCCGTCCGGCAAAACCAACCGTGGCGCCGTAGAACCGCCGCACGTCTTCTTTCAGGCCTTTGCCGTACCCCCCGGCCCGACCGTCACTGCCAGGCCGCGGTACGATCCGATTGAGATTTTCCATACCAAATCCAAATCCATAGGAAGGCATACCCATGCCGCCCCAATATTCGATGTGGTATCCCCGGGAGAATCCATCATGCCGCTCGTCGTTGCCCCACCAGGGTGTGTACAGATGCATCCCCCCTACTCCATCTTCGTTGTACCGTTTTCGATCCATCAATTCAGGAACCAGACAAACCATCCCCGACCCCGTCGAGTCATGGATGTACCGCCCAACGTGGTTGCTCGAATTGGCCAGGCCATTGGGATGCGCAGACGATTTGGAATTGAGCAGGATCCGTGCTGAACTTGCCGCACTGGCGGCCAAAATCACCACCTTTCCTTTGATATCGTATTCCTTCAAGTCCTCTTTGTTGATATACGACACGCCGGTGGCTCGTCCATTCTCGTCTGTATTCACTTGTCGAACCATGGCGTTCAGGTAGAGATCGAGATTACCGTTGGTCATGGTGGGCTGGATCAATGAGTACGCGGAGGAAAAATCAGCATACACCATACAGCCGCGGGAGCATTGGGCACAGAAAAAACACGGCCCCCGGCGCTCATCCAGCTTTTTGGTCAGCATGGACAATCTGGATGGAATCATCGGCAGTCCCATTTTGGTCACCGAATCACGGATGTATAGCTCATGCAGGCGGGGCTTGGGCGGTGGCAGGAAATACCCATCCGGTTCGTTGGGCATATTTTCCTTGGTTCCAAATACTCCGATTAATTTGTCGACTTTGTCATAGTAGGGCGAGATGTCTTCATAACTAATCGGCCAGTTGTCCCCCTTCCCGTCGTAATCTTTTCGTTTAAAATCCAATGGCCCGAAACGCAGCGAAATCCGTCCCCAGTGGTTGGTCCGGCCACCCAGCATTCTCGAGCGAAACCATCGGAAATCCGTCCCGTCCTTTTGGGTGTAAGGTTCGTCTGCAATGCTCCATCCACCCAATGCCATATCATAATCCCCAAACGCGCGGGTCGACCCTGCACCCCGCCGCGGTGATTCCCACGGCCAGCGCAATTGGGTCCGATGAGCCGGATTGGTGGAGTCAAAATCAGGACCGGCCTCGAGTAAAGCCACCTTCAATCCCGAATCGGACAGCACTTTCGATGCCATGCCCCCGCCAGCACCTGAACCAACGATCACCACATCATATTCCTTCGCTTGCAATTTTATTTGAAATGCCATAAGCCAGTTGTTGCACCCTGTTTCCCGGGCCTCGTTTAATATTTAATAATAAAATGATAACAAAATCAGCACTTTGCCGGAGCTGTGCCCAGGCAACATAATAACCTTCCTTCCATTTGGGCGGACTTAGCACCCCGAGGTTTGTTCTCAGGTCCCAAGATATTATAATTTCATTAATTGAAAAAACTTTTAGGTTAAAACGGCGAGTATCCGGTATCCTGAATGCCCCTTTTATACGGCAGGTCAATGAAATCCAGGGGAGCATTTTTCACCCGGATGTTGAACAAAAATGTGCCCCGCGTGGGCTGCCAGCTAAACGACAATTGCCAGCAATGCAAATCCCGGGTAAACCCAAAATCAGGATAGGTCAATTGCTTTCGCTGGAAATCGTAGCCAAAGTTACCGACGCGAATGCCCCAGTTCTCGGACAAATCGATATTCCCTGAAAGTCGGATATTGTTCGTCGACAAGCTAAAGACATCCCGGTCTCTTCGCGGATCCCAGACAAACCGAATCTCGTGGGAGACCCTGAAATTATCCAGCAAACCCTGGCTTTGCCGGGGTGCCTGGTTGCCATCGTCCGACTCCCCTTCGGTCTGGGGCCGACTGAGTAATGCACGTATTTCTCCAATGGTCATGTTCGAACTCAGCGATGCATTGATCCCGTTGAACCGAAGCAATCCCTTGCCCGTTTCATAATAAAACCGGTCGATCCGGCGGTTTTGATCGTCCAGGGCGTAAGGGTCCAATTGGGTGGTAAACCGGAAATACGTAATCCCCTTAAAAAAGGTGGTGTTGGCGTTGAAGTTGATCATGGAAAACTTCAGAGAATCCGCCCGGGGATTGTACGTTCCTGAAAAATCGAAGGTTTTGAACAGTGAAATCTTATTGGCAGTGGAATCTTTTTTGTTCCAAATTTTGGCTTCCAGTACGTTTCGCAAACTATACGATACGCTGAAATTGCCCGGGCTGGTCGACGGTGCACCATAAATCCCTTCCTCATACAGGGAATACCGTTCCAGATAATCAGGACCCCGATCGATCCGATTGAGCGTATCCGTATAATTCCACGGACTGTTCAGATAGTCCGGTTTGAACGACAAACTCACCGACGGCTTGGCCACGTGCCGGAAGCCCCGAAACCATCCCTTCGACGACAGTTTGGTATAATATAGTGCGGTTTGAAAATTCAAAGAAGCGCCGAGATCGTGCACCGGGAAAAAGCCTGTGGTCGTATCTTGCAATACCCGTCCGTAACTGACGGTATCCCGGGTGATGATCAATTGATTGTCGACCGTCATCATCGTATCCAGCTCGATGACCGGGTCCAGCAGAAATTCTTTATGGATCCGGTCAAAATACCACCGCTCGTTGAGGTTCACGCTGGGGGTCACACTGATGTACCGGAACAACTGGTAGGAAGCATTCATCCCCACCTGATGCTGGGCACCGTATTTCTGGCTTTTCCACAATTCGGGTTGAAAAATCGTCGTATCGGTCGTCTGGATGCGGTTGTCAAATGAAGCGTTGTAGGTCAACAAAATTTTCTCGTACCATTTCTCCGCCCCCACACGCTGTTTTCGCTTAAACGGTTGCAGCGACCGCATCCGAAGGTCAAACGAAGGAAGGGTAAAACTCACCGACCGATTGTTGGAGTTTTGGGAATGCGACACGTTCGCCGTCATACTAAATGGCGTCCCCGGAAATTCCCGGCGAAAGCTGATTTGAGAACTGGTGTTGTTGTTGAGTACCCGGTCCGCCTGGTTGTAATTGAGTTTATCAAATCCCCCCGTGGTGAAGTTGACGCTGGCCGAAAAATTCTGATACGGGTGGGCGGCCTGATCCTGGGCGTGATTCCACCGCACGGCAAACGTCCGGTTTTTCTGTTTCTCCAGGCTCTGGTCCAGTTCCTGAATCCGGTTGGAAAAGCTCACCGAAAAGCCACCGTTGTACTTGTACCGCTTCCGATAATTGGACTGCACATCGATCAGCCACGATCCGTTGAAATAAATGTCACCCCGGGCGGTAGCGTTCATGTGGTCGCTGATCGGTTGGTACCAGCCGATGCCCCGCAGACCAAATCCCCATTGCTGGGAATACTCATAACTGGGGACAATCAATCCTTCCTTCGCATCCGGTACGATGGGATAAAATCCAAACGGAAGAACCAGCGGTGTCGGAATGCCCATAATCTGAAGATTTGAGGGGCCGACGATCACCTCCTTGTTGGGCACGATTTTTTGCTTGTTGCTCCAGATTCCAAAATGCGGATGAGGCGCATTGCAAGTGGTAAAAATGGCGTGTTTATTGTAGATGGTCTGGATGGTATCGTTGGGGTCCTTGCTTTCGATAAATTTGGTTTCAGTGCCGTGGATGTACAAATTGCTTTGAAACGTTACGGCTTCGTATACCTTTCCTTTTCCGGTTTTGAAATTATAGCGCATTTCGGAGGCATCAAATTCATTGATTCCGTCGCTGAACACCGGGGTCCCGGGTTTGTGACCCGGCAAAGCTCCCCCACCCTCT
>CALGAA010000268.1 GCA_937952445.1 uncultured Bacteroidota bacterium
AGGCATGGGCACAGAGTCAGGCCCAGTTAGCCTGGTACAGGGCCATGGAAGAAGAAGGCGAAATGGTGCAAATCACCAATATCGGGGAGTTGGATCGCCACATACAATTGTGGGAAGACCAGGATACGCCAGACAGCACCAAGCCAATCGGCTATATTCTCAGCCTGGAGGGGGCGGATTCCCTGATCACGCTCGACCACCTCGACAGGTCATATGCTGATGGCCTGCGGGCCCTGGGACCTGCGCATTACGGCCCCGGACGATATGCCGATGGTACGGGAATGTCGGGACCGCTGCATCAGTCGGGCAAAGCATTGCTCCGCAAAATGAATGAACTGAACATCATTCTCGACGTCACCCATTTAACCGATGAGGGATTTGATGAGGCGCTTGACATTTTTCATGGGCCGGTCTGGGCCAGTCATCACAATAGCCGTACCCTGGTGAACCACCAACGGCAGTTAACGGACGACCAGATAAAAAGATTGATCGATCGGGATGCTGTAATCGGAGGATCACTCGACGTCTGGATGATGGTCTCCGGATGGACCAGAGGGGTATCGGATCCGGTAAAGGATGGCGCCCCCCTCGAACGGATTCTGGACCATTGGGATCACATTTGCCAGATCGCCGGAAATGCCGACCATATCGCTATTGGAAGCGACCTGGACGGAGCGTTTGGAAAAGAACAATGCCCCCACGATCTGGAAACCATCGCCGATTTGCAAAATCTACCCGCTATGCTGCAAAAACGCGGCTATCATGTGGACGATATACACAAAATCATGCACGGAAATTGGTACCGCTTTCTTCAAAAAGCCTGGAAGTAAAATATAATATAGGTATTCTATAGGATAGTAGTTTGACCGTAGCAAAACTCCCCCTAATTTTGACCCGGTACTTTGAAAAGACATTTATAACTTGAAAATTATCTATTCATGAAAAAAGTCATTCACCCAGATCGAGCAGAAGGTTTTACCACCGGAGCTTACTCCGACGGATTGATCGTCGATGGGATTTTATATGTCAGTGGACAGGCTTCAGTGGATTTCAAAACCTCCAAATTTCAACTGGGGACCATCGAAGAAGAGACCCACCGTACCATGCAAAATTTAAAGGCAATCATCGAGGCAGCGGGTTCAACGATGGAACACGTAATCAAATGCACGGTACACCTTGCGGACATCAACGATTTTGACCGATACAACAAGGTGTACGCCAGCTATTTTGGCGATGTAAAACCAGCCAGAACTACCGTACAGTCCGTTTTGGCGGAAAACCTGAAGGTGGAAATTGATTGCATTGTAAAAATTCCTTAGGCGACAATACTCTGCGTACACATCTTTTTCGTCCATCACGGAAAATGCAGATGTGATGAGAATTCTGTCCTTTAAACAAAATCTACAAAATTGAGCCACTTCACGGAAGGTAAAACAATCGGTGTGGTAGGCCTGGGTCTCATGGGCAATAGCATAATAACCAGTCTTGTCCTGTCAGGCTGTCGTATTATCGCACTTGCTCCTTTAAACAGTGATCGGGAAAGTGCTCCTGAATATCTGCGACACCAGTTACACCACGCACAGTCCCTAAATTTGCTGGATCAACCGGTCGGATACTACCTCGAACAAATCACCATCACGGAAGATTATGCCGACCTTGAACCCTGCGTTCTGGTTGTGGAATGCGTGGTGGAAGATCGCGAGATAAAAGCGTCTGTACACCAAAAAATTGAAAAGGCGGTTTCCAGTTCGACCATCATCGGGACCAATACTTCAGCCATTCCCATCAGCAGACTTCAAAAAAACTTGCGCAATCCCGAACGTTTCATGGGAATTCACTGGGCCGAGCCCGCTTATGCGACACGATTTCTGGAGATTATCTGCGGTTCAGATACCGACATCAGCATTGCCCAAAGCGTGTGTGAGTGGGCGGAAGGATGGAATAAAGAACCTACTCTCCTACAAAAAGATATCCGGGGTTTTATCACCAATCGGCTGATGTACGCCATATATCGTGAGGCGTTGTCTCTGGAAGAAAACGGTACGATTTCATTCGAGGACCTCGACAAGGCTGCCCGCTATGACATGGGATCCTGGATTCCTTTGATGGGAATTTTCCAACGAATGGATTACCTGGGTCCCCATCAGGAAGTAGAAAAATACACCGCCCTGTTACCCACTCTTTCCATTCGTACCACGACCCCTGAGATTATGAAAAATCAGGTAAAAAACAAACATAAGGGGGTGCACAACGGCAAAGGGATATTTACCTACACCCCGGAAGAGGCAGAGAAATGGAAAACCGCATTTGCGGTGTTCAATAGAGATATGTATTTTCTCATTGAGAAATACGCTGAATTGAAACCTTCAAAAACGAAAGAAATAGAGTCATAATATGAAAATTCAAAGTTACGAACGTTCTGCAGAGCTGCTGGAAAGAGCCAAACAAGTATTGGCTGGCGGGGTATCGTCCGAATTCCGAAAATACAGTTACCCCCATGCCCTTTATTACACCCATGGCGAGGGTAGTCGAATATATGATGTGGATGGAAACGAATACCTGGATTTTACCCTGAGCCAAGGTCCTTTGATTTTGGGGCATTCTCACCCGGAGCTTTTAGAAGCCATAGAACAATATTCACGGAAGGGGCAGTTATTTGCCGGACAACACATCCAGGAAATAGAACTGGCGGAAAAAATCCAAAAATTAATTCCTTCGGCGGAGTTGATGCGGTTTAGCCTGAGCGGCTCGGAAGCCATCCAAACCGCTTTTCGCATTGCCCGGGCCAAGACCGGCAGACCGAAATTCCTGCGGTTTGAAGGGCATTACCACGGCTGGTTGGACAACGTGGCCTGGGGCCTTTCGATCCCGGAAGGGGAAGATCTGGGAGACCGGAACTCGCCCAATGTTTTCCCGTGGACCGAGGGTTTACCTCCGAACAGTCGGGACGAATTTGAAATATTACCGTGGAACGACCTCGGGCTCGTCGAACAATTTTTGGCTGAAAATCATGAGGAGATTGCCGGTGTCATTACAGAGCCCATTATGTGCAACAAAGGATGTATCCTACCCGAAAAAGGGTTTTTGAAAGGGTTGCGTGAATTGTGTACGAAATATGGTGTCGCGTTGATCTTTGACGAAGTCATTACCGGATTCCGGATCGATCTGGGCGGTGCTCAAACCTATTTCAACGTCACCCCGGACATCTCCATTTTTGCCAAGGCTTTGGCAAGTGGGTATCCCCTTAGCGCCGTTGTGGGCACCCGGGAATGGATGGAAGTAGTCGAAAACGGAAAGGCACTCCACGCAGGAACCATGAACTCGGGCAATGGTCCGGTAGCAGCCGCTCTGGCCACCGTTTCCATTCTCGAGAGGGAGCAACCGCACGAGCGAATGTTTGCGTATGGTCAAAAACTGATGGAAGGGATTCGTCAATCTGCCCAAAAACACAATCAAAACGTATTGGTTACAGGACCCGGGCCTATGTTCTGCACCAGCTTCACCTCCCTTACCACCCTTCGGGATTATCGGGACACCCTTACCTTTGACGGGGACAAATTGAGAAAATTTATCGTCGGCTTACAGGCTGAAGGAATTCGGGTAATCGGTCGGGGATTGTGGTACATCAGTGCTGCACATACCGAAGAAGACATTACCCGGGCAGTAGATGCGGTTGATCGCGTTTTGGAACAACTTTAAAAACAGACCATCCCATGAACACATCAAAACCGGTCAACCCATTTTCTGATATCCTTGTCGTGGGCCAGGGCCGACTAGCAGCCAGCATACCCGTATGTCTGGCTGCGGCAGGTAGCCGCGTTACCCTACAGGCAGATTCGATCGAAGAACTTCAACGGTCGGTTTCTCACCATGCTGAGGATCTTGACGATGTTTCCCATATTTCTCCTATCGAGAATATTAAAATCAACCTTCCTTCGGATGATCCGATCACCCAATCCCTGGCCATAGTGGCGGGTTATAGCAATGAAGCGGAAGTGGGAAAGATCCTGGAAAATCTCGAAAAGCAGGGAACGGAAGACCTCGTGATCGTCGTGGAAACCGATCATATCCCCTTGCACCATTTGCAACAAAACCGATCACGGCCGGAAAACATTTTGGTAGTCAATTGGACCGAACCCGCCCATACGACATTTTTCCTGGAAATCGTACACAACAACACTACGAAGCAGGACATTGTGGATCGGGTGGAAGAAAATGCCATACATTCGTGGGGGAAGGATCCCTACAAAGTCCATTCCGAACTGGGAGTGCGGGGACTGATGAATGCTGCAATGATCCGGGAAGCCCTATATCTTATCGATGCGGGATATGCCAACGTGGAGGATATCGACCGGGCGTGCCGCAACGATGCAGGAACCTATTTGCCTTTTGCCGGAAATTTCCAATACATGGACCTGATGGGGACCTACGCCTACGGAGTGGTCATGGAACAACTCAATAAAGAACTTTCAAACGCTACCGTGGCACCCGATTTTTTCCATTTGAGGGAACAGTCCCCCATAGATGATAATGGTGAATACCAAC
>CALGAA010000269.1 GCA_937952445.1 uncultured Bacteroidota bacterium
TTTTTCCTGCCACTCCGGGTAGAGTTTCGTGATCGCGTCCAGCTCCTTTTTGCACGGAGCACACCAGGTCGCCCAAAAACTGACGATGACTTTTTTTCCCGGAGGGATGATTTGATCCATGGTCATCCGTTCGCCGGACAATGATTTGAGATCGATCTGTTGAAGGGGTAAACTTTGCGCATTAGCCCAAGATAGGGAAACAAGAAATGGAAGCAGGAGTACAAAAAATCTCAACATTTTATTTGGCTTGGGTTTTGCAATCAATGCGATTCTCAAACGTTTTGAGTAGACGAAACCACAGGTTATTGGATAAAATTATACTTTTTTTAATCTTTTTCATAATCCCACTCCGGGTGATGACGCAGGAGGAAAAGTCCAATTGGCGTCTGGATGGATTGTGGACAGGTGAACTCAATGCGGCAATAAAAGATGAGCGGATAGGCGCTGCCCGGACCCCGTTTTATGAAAACCACAAATGGGGGGCTCATTCCTGGCTCAATCTCAATCTTTATTCCAACCGATGGCGTTTCGAAGCCCGCGTGGAAGGTTATCAAAACAGCATTTTACGCAACCCCGAAGACGTGTACACACGCTATGGTCTGGGTTATTTTAATGCCAGTTATTCCACCCCGAAATGGACCATCGAAGCGGGGCACTTTTACGAGCAAATCGGACAGGGCCTCATAATGCGTTCGTACCGGGATCTCAATTTGCAGATCGATAATTCGATTTTTGGAGCCAAATTGAAATGGCATCTTCCGGCAAATCAACACATCATGGTGTATGGTGGTTGGCCTACAGAAGATTTTTCGTTGCACGATATGTTCAACGCCGGCGGGGAATATCGCAATACCTGGAAAATATCCGATGTGGTCCTCAATTCCGGTGCCGGTGTTAGTTGGAAAAGATACCACTCGGCTTTGACGGATGCTTTGATCGACGAACTGCGTTATTACCATCCCCGGGACCGCGTAGATCTGCACCGAAACGGATGGCTGGGTACCCTGTTTCAGGAGGTATATGCCGGTCCTTTTACATGGGTCTCGGAGTTTGCGGTCAAATTTCACGATCCTTATTACAATGCACAGGCCAGCCGCCATCTGGTGACCGGCGAGGAGATTCCCGGCCGGTTTGAAACCAAACCCGGACAGGCCTTTTACACCCAAATGAGCCTGGATTTGGAAGGGATTTCCCTTGGGGTGGAGGGGAAATACATCCGTCGTTTTATCAACAAATCAGACCCCTTTAGTTTTGACTATCGTAACGAACTCAATTTTATCCCCCCCTCGGCTGACGTCCGGACATATCGTCTACAGGCCCGCTACATCCCTGCTACGCAATTTTTAGGCGAAAAATCGGTCAATTCATTTATATTTATCCCCCTGGGTGACCATCTGCTGGAATGGAAAAATGCGTTGATATTCGGATTGGATGGGGAAAAATTTTATGACGACTTCGATCTGCAATGGACCTGGCAGCGCGAGAATGACCGGTGGGTGGCGGGGGCGATGTATCAGACGTACAATCAAAGCGTATACGAAGGCAAAAGTGGAAATCGCATCATCCGTTCGACCATTCCCTATGTGGAATATTACCTCACCTGGGCAGAAGACAAAAGCCTGAAAACAGAAGGACAGGCGCTTTTTACAAAACAGGATAAAGGATCCCTCTATTTTCTGAGTATGGAATATGCGTGGGGTGGATCCTGGACGGTGTTTGGATCTGGCATGTATCAGCCGCGATCTGAATTGTGGTACCCCAGTACCGGTCTTTTTTTCACCAAAGGCAGCGGTCGTTACGGTCTCAGCTTTGTCAAGCAGCTCGATGGGTATGTGTGTTCGGGTGGTATTTGCCGGTATGAACCAGCCTATAGTGGGTTTAAATTCGAATTTCAACAAAGATTATGATTCGTTTGATTTGGATACTGATCTTGTGGCTTGTGTGGATTTCCTGCGACGATGAAATACCATACGAATTGGTACAACCGCAGGCGGGACAGCAAAAAGTACTGGTGGAGGAAATCAGTGGGGTACGATGCCCCAACTGCCCGGATGGGAGCCGGTTGCTCGAGGCCCTGAACGCTGATTTTGACAGTAGCCTGATCGTGGTGACGTACCATGCCGGTAGTTTTTCCATTCCCTACCCGGAAAGCAAGTACGATTTTAAAACCGACCAGTCTGTGGCTTTGATGGAAATGCTGGGGCGCCCGTTGGGGTATCCCGCTGCTGCCATCCAACGCAAGCCTGTACCCGGTGAAAATACCTTCCAGCGGTATTCCAATACCTGGACAAAGGTCATTTCCGAGGTGTTGTCTTCGGATCCTAAAGTAGACCTGGAACTGGAGGTGGTAACAGCTGAAAATGAGGTCGTCGTTCGGGTGTCTGCCTTGTTTTTGGAATCATTGACCCAACCGGTGTTTTTGACGATGTATCTGACAGAGAATGGATTAATCGACCCGCAGGCGGATACCCGTGCAGGCGATGAATTTGTACCGGATTTCGTACACAATCACGTGCTGCGGGCGATTTTGACGCCATTGACCGGACAATTGTGGGGGAACGGTTTTGAAGCATTGGATTTGAAGCGCGACTCGCTCTTGTTTTCGTTCGATAATTTTCCCGGGGTGGCCGATCCCAGCAAGTCTGACGTGGTGGCCTTTCTGCACACGAAGGAAGGCGTTTTACAGGTGGAAAAAGCAAAAGCATTTCCCCGTTAGAGAAATATTTTTCGATATCTTTGGCCATTATTCTGAAAATCAGAGGCAATCACGGCTTTATTTCATCCAATGCTTCCTGATCAGGGCATATGTGGGAATGGGAGGGGATCTGGAGTTGGATGAAATTATAAATAAGTGTGTGATTCTTCCTTTTTGAATTGATATATGAAGATTTCTTATAATTGGCTACACGACTACCTGGATTTTGATGAAACACCTCAGCAACTGGGGGAATTATTGACGGAAATTGGTCTCGAAGTAGAGGGGCTGGAAAAAATCGAATCGATTCCGGGAGGCCTTCAGGGAATCGTGACGGGTGAAGTCCGAAGCGTAGAGCCGCATCCCAATGCGGACCGTTTGAAGAAAACGACCGTGGATATCGGCCAGGAGCAATTGTTGAATATTGTGTGCGGTGCACCCAACGTGGCGGCAGGACAAAAAGTATTGGTGGCTCCTCCCGGCACCGAATTGTACCCCACGGAAGGGGAGTCATTCCGGATCAGGAAAAGCAAAATCCGGGGAGAGGTTTCGGAAGGGATGATTTGTGCAGAAGATGAAATCGGCCTGGGGACTTCCCACGAAGGAATTCTGGTGCTCGATCCGGAGACACCGGTCGGACTTCCGGCAGCCCAATTGTACGAAATTGTGACCGATTTTGTATATGAGATTGGCCTGACCCCCAATCGATCCGACGCAACCAGTCACATCGGGGTGGCCCGTGATCTGGCTGCTGCTCTGACCTTCAAACATCAAAAACACCACGCTGTACGCTGGCCCGATATCCGTGATTTTCACGCGGATTCCATCGAACATGACATCAATGTCATCGTGGAAGATGGGGAACTGTGTCCGCGCTATTCCAGCCTGACGGTTAGCAATCTCAGACTCGGTCCTTCCCCCAAATGGATGTCGGATCGGCTGAAAGCGATCGGTGTTCGTCCGATCAACAACGTAGTCGATATTACCAATTTTGTCCTGCACGAATGTGGCCAGCCGCTGCACGCGTTTGATCTCAGGGCGTTGAAGGGTTCGCATGTATACGTTCAGCGTCTTGAAAAGGGAACGGTGTTTAAGACATTGGACGAAATCGACCGGGTCCTCACAGATGATGATCTGATGATCTGCAACTCCAGACAGGAGCCGATGTGCCTGGCGGGGGTTTTTGGAGGGGCACATTCGGGAGTGACGGCGGATACCCGGGACGTTTTTCTGGAATCGGCGCATTTCGATGCCGTATCGGTGCGCAAATCCAGTATTTGGCATAATCTGCGAACCGATGCGGCCAAAGTTTTTGAGAAGGGGAGCGACCCTTCGGTGACCGTATTTGCGCTCAAACGGGCGGCATTGTTGTTCAGAGAATACGCCGGCGGTAAAATTACCTCCCAGGTTTCTGATCAGGTCAGCCGGGAAATTGAACCAACGAAGGTGCGGGTTCGGTTGGAGCAGGTCGAAAAAGTCGTCGGCATCAAAATACCCGAAGAAGATATCCTGAGAATACTCGAAGCGCTGGACATGGAGATCGTGGACCGGAAAGTCGATTCTCTGGATGTCCTCGTTCCGACCAATAAGGTGGAAGTCACCCGCGAGGCTGATGTGATCGAGGAAATACTGCGGATCTACGGATTCAATAATATACCCATCGATTCGCGGCTCGAAATTTCATTGAATTCCAGCCCGGGACAACAGCAATTTATTTACCGGAACAAAATTTCCACGTTGCTCTCCGGAATGGGATTTGATGAAACCATGGGGTTGTCGTTTGCCCTGCCCCGGTTTTTAGCTTCGGGCGATGAAACGAGGTATGTGCGGATCAATAATACGTCCAATAAGGATTTGGAGATTATGCGTCCGGACCTCATTTCTACGGTATTGGCTATCGTGGAGTACAATCAAAAAAGGCAAAACCACGGTCTCCAGATCTATGAATTCGGGCGGTCGTACCGATATGACAATGGATCATTTTCAGAAAAAAGCCATTTGGTCCTGGCTTTGTCGGGGAATGATTCCACGGGCAACTGGGTCATGCCCCAACCACCGGATGGTTTTTACTATCTCAAATCGGTGGTCATTCGCATCCTGGAGGCGCTGAATATTCAGGGTTTTCAGGAGCGTGAAATCGAGGATAGGGCATTCCAATATGGAGTCGAGATGTACAGAGGGGTAGATAGAATTGCTGTTTTGGGCGCGTTGAACCGGGATCTATATCCCCAGGTGGACCTTCGGGAGGAAGTGTATTTTGCAGATATCAATTGGGAGAAGGTGCTGTCGATGCGAAGTTCGGTAAAGGAAATGGAACCGATCAGTAAGTTTCCCACCATCGAGCGGGATTTGGCCCTGATCGTGTCCTCCGACGTGCGATTCCAGGACATCCGGACCGAAATCGGGCGGGTCGGTGGACGCCTGATAAAGTCGGTCAGTCTTTTTGATGTGTATGAAGGGGATGGTCATATCGGTGAAGGAAAAAAATCGTACGGAGTGAAGATTGTATTCTCCAATCCCGATAAAACACTGGAAGACAAAGAAGTTGACCAGAAAGTCTCGAAAATTTTAAATAACTTGCACCATAAGTGGGGGATTTCTCTGCGTTAAATCCAATAAAAAATGGAATCTATCCACGAAAGACTTAATCAGATAGATCATAAACTACGACAGGTAGGGGGTAAAATGTCTTTGCTTAAAAGACAAAACATGCAACTTCTGGCCGAAAATGTTCGATTAAAAAAACAAATTGAGAAAAATAAAAATAATAACTTTGCTCGAGAGAAGGAAGAGGAGGAGAGGATAGAAACTGATCATGTACAATCTGCGGTTCAGTCGGAGCAATTGGAGAAATGGCGGGAAGAGATCGATGAATACGTAGCGGAAATAAATGCATGTATCGAAGATTTGCAAAAACTTTAAATAAATGTCAGAAAGCGATAGCAAAAGCTTGAATGTAGTCATTGGCGGGATCAACATACCTGTCAAAGTACAGGAATCTGAAACAGAACAGATCCAGCGGATTGCAGCTCAAGTGAATTCGCGACTCCAGGAGATTCAAATTCGGTATCCCGATAAGGGATTGGATGAATCTTTGGCTATGACCATCTTGTCATTGTTGGTCCAAAAGGAAACGGAATCCAAGCCGATTCCGCAAATGGACAAGCTCGTCGAAGGGTTTGACCGTGTGGACGAATTACTGGATAAAATACTTCAATAAGGTTTTTCTGCTTCTTAGTTTCTTCTTTTCTTTTCATCCTTCGACCATTATTATATAATCGAAGTTGATCCGTGCACGGAGGTGCATGGCGATTTCAGATAAAAACCAACAAACGATGGAACTAATATTGAGTATAGTCGGAGGGTTGGTGTTGGGTATTGCTATCGGGTACTTTGCTATCCGTATGTTTATCCAGCGCACTAGCAAGTCCCAAGTCGACGAAATGAATAAGAAAGCTGATCTGGTGCTTCAGGAAGCCAGATTGACCGCGAAAAGAATCGTGGATGAGGCAGAAACCAAGGCTGAAAAAGAAATAGCGAAAGCGGAGAGCCGAAATGAACTGATCAAACAAAAGAAGATTCAGGAAGCGAAAGAGAAATTTGCGCGGTTGAAATCCGAGTATGACGAATACCGGGGGAAGAGGAAGATCGAACTGAAAGAATTGGAAAGCGAACTGCAGGGAAAAGAGAAGGATCTTCAACGATGGGAAAAGGAAATTCAGTCGAAGAGCGATGGTCTTGAATCGCTTGAGCAGGAACACCAAAGCATCCGAGAAAACCTCGACCGTCAGGTTCAGATTCTGGCCAAGAAACGAGAGGAGTTGGACCGGTCCAACGAGAAATTTATTGAAAAACTCGAATCCATAGCAAAGCTTTCGGAAGCCGAGGCCAAAGAGCAATTGCTCGAAGCGGTCAAGGCCAAAGCTGAGAATGAAGCCATGGCTTTGATTAAGGAGCGTCTGGAAGAGGCCAAATCAACCGCGAGTAAAGAAGCCAAAAAATTGGTGATCCAAAGCATCCAGCGGATGAGTGCGGAATTTACCATTGAAAACACCGTAACCGTGTTCAATCTGGATTCGGACGACATCAAAGGCCAGATTATTGGTCGTGAGGGACGGAATATCCGTGCATTGGAAGCAGCGACCGGGGCGGAAATCGTGGTGGATGATACGCCGGAGGCCATTGTGATTTCGAGTTTTGACCCCATCCGGCGCGAGATTTGCCGGTTGGCTTTGAAACGGTTGGTGGCCGATGGTCGGATTCACCCGGCCCGCATCGAAGAGGTGGTCAATAAAACCAAAAAACAACTCGAGGAACAAATTAAGGAAATTGGAGAACGAACTGTAATCGACCTGGATATCCATGGATTGGATCCGGCGCTGGTGCGGATGGTTGGTCGAATGCGGTTCCGCTCCTCGTACGGTCAAAACTTGCTCAAGCACTCCATTGAAACGGCCAATCTGTGTGCCATTATGGCGGCGGAAATCGGCTTACCGCGGAAGATGATCAAACTGGCCAAAAGGGCCGGGTTGCTGCACGACATCGGTAAGGTGGCTGAAGAGCAAAACGAATTGTCACACGCGATTGCGGGGATGAATATGGCCGAAAAGTTTAAAGAGAATCCGTATGTTTGCAATGCGATAGGTGCCCACCACGATGAGATTGAAATGAATAATATCCTTTCTCCCATTGTACAGGCTTGCGACGCGATTTCCGGTGCACGGCCGGGAGCCCGACGTGAAATTCTGGATAGCTATCTGGAGCGGATCAAGGACCTGGAGGATTTGGCGCTGGGGTACGACGGCGTACATAAAGCGTATGCCCTGCAGGCAGGCCGTGAATTGCGGGTGATCGTGGAGAGCGAGAAAGTGAGCGATGAATTTGCAGACGATCTGGCATTTATGATCTCGCAGCGGATTCAGGATGAAATGCAGTATCCCGGGCAGATCAAAGTGACGGTGATCCGGGAAAAACGAGCGGTGTCGGTGGCGAAGTAGGGGTGAGAGGTTAGAGCTTAGAGGTTAGAGCTTAGAGGTGAGGGTTTGGAGGTTAGAGGTTAGAGCTTAGAACTTAGAACTTAGAGCTTAGATGTTTGGGTTTGGAGGTTAGAGGTTAGAGCTTAGAGGTTAGAGCTTAGAGGTGAGGGTTTGGAAGGTTAGAGCTTAGAACTTAGAACTTAGAACTTAGATGTTTGGGTTTGGAGGTTTGGGGTTAGAGGTTGAGGTTAGAACTTAGATGTTTGGGTTTGGAGGTTAGGGCTTAGAGGTTAAGGTTAGAGTTTTATCTAAACCATCTAAACCATCTTAACCATCTAAACCGCGGAAAGGAGGTGAACTGAATTTAGGATAAAGAAATTTTTATATGGCTCATAAAGGTATCCCTGTCTTCTTCAATGAGGGCAGGGATTTTTTAATTACGAATGACGAATTACGAATGACGAATTGGGGGTAGTGCGGTTTACAGGGCAGTGTGCTAGTAAAAAGTATGGGGCTGGCTCCTGGCAAATATGGAAGGATTTGCAAGCCGGGGAGTCAATTACGAATGTGAAATTACGAATGACGAATGGGGCGGTTGAGTCAATTACGAATGACGAATGTGAAATGACGTATGGGGGGAAGTGGGATGAGCTTGAGAGGATGGGATAGAATTTAGAGTTAGGTGATTAGTTCCTGGCCAATATAGAAGGATTTGCAAGCCGGGAAATCAATTACGAATGTGAAATTACGAATTATGAATGGGGCGGTTGAGTCAATTACGAATGACGAATGGGGCGGTAGTGGTATGCGTTCATGAGCATGGGGTAGTTTTAGGAGATGGGGGTGAGTTCCTGGCCAATTTTGAAGGATTTGCAAGCCGGGGGGAGCTTGCGGGTGGAGGATTGTAAAGCCTGAAATCATAGCCGACTGTCGATAACTAAATTTCACCTTTACCTACCTGCAGGTATCTTTATGTATTAGGTAGGCGGCGAACGCAGCGAATGGTATGAGGCTAAAGCAGCTTTGGTATTCGGCAGCTTTTGGTATGAATGAGAGCCGTAGGCTCGGTCCCATATTGTAGCCCCCGATTTCAATCGGGGGTTTAAGGATTAGAAACAAAATTTGAGATCCTTAGGATCGACCGATAGCTTAATTACAAATGACGATTGACGAATTACGAATGGGGGTGCAGCGGGATGAGCTCAAGGGCATGGGATTGGTTCTCGTGGGGGATGGTGAGTTCTTGGCAAATTTAGAAGGATTTGCAAGCCGGGTGTGGGCATGCGGGCGGAGGATTGTAAAGCCTGGAGTCATTGGCAAATTACGAATGGGGCGCAAATAGGATGAGCAGGGCAATGACTGGTAAAATTGAATAGGATTTGTAGTTTTACAAAATGTCTCGGGCTTACCAAATCCTGAAAGAACGTCGGTAATATAGACGATTTTGGGCGTGATGAACCCGGGCTTTAGTATCCGTTCTCGACTTTGCGCTGTGGCGCAAACTCGATTCATCCAGACGGACTTCTTGTTGTCCAGGAGGACAACCGCGGCGTAGGCTTCCCAAATCCCGCATTAGTGCCCGTTCTCGGAATGGCGACGGCCAATAGCCAATAGCCAATAGCCAATAGCCAATAGCCAATAGCCAATAGCCAATAGCCAACAGCCAATAGCCAACAACCAACAGCCAATAGCCAACAGCCAATAGCCAATAGCCAACAACCAACAGCCAATAGCCAACAGCCAATAGCCAA
>CALGAA010000270.1 GCA_937952445.1 uncultured Bacteroidota bacterium
CACCGGCAACACCATCACCGCCTATACCTCCAGCGCTGCCTTCGCCACCCGTACCGCCATTTCCGCCTATATCTCCGGCACCTCCTTCGCCACCCGTACTGCCATTTCCTTCATTACCTCCGCCACCGCCACCGCCATCCGAAACAATGATGGTATCAAGACCTTCGAATCCCAAATCTACATCCATCCCGTCCCCTGGCGGGTTAGAATTGACCATATAGGGATACTTAAAATCGAAAACAGGGCCTATCGTGTCGATCAGCGTCTGCCATTGACTCAAATGAATGCGCACCACTTTATCTGTACATGAATAGTCGATTACAGCGCTATTTTCTGAGAGGGGTAAATTTTCAAATGGTGTAGTACAGGAAATATCATAAGTTACGCAAACATTGGGACTGAGGGACCAGCAGGTTTGGGAGATCCATGTATCCCTTCCCCGGATTTGGGAGCAATGGCCCGATGTAGCCCATTCACCCCCTCCTTCCTTTTGTAACGTAATTCCCGTATGCGCACCGTCTGGCAACGAAATGGTATCACAATTCATAAACGACTGATCATCACGCCCGAATGTATCCAAAGCGGGGACAATGATTTGAATTTGGTTTCCAAAATCCTCGCCCGCACCTACATCACAATAATATCGACATTTACCTCCCCCATGTACATATGGCCACGCTCCGGCAAACCAATACGGTGAATTTCCATGTCCATTATAAAACCAGTTTGCATCTACTTGCTCAAAATTTCCGCTTTCCGAGAGGATCCAATCGCCTACTTCCAGCAACAAATACGGATAAAAGGAATAGACCGTCCCGCCTAAAAACACCAGAGGATCTTCATTGAGCTCGATCAGAACCTGCAAAAATCCATATTGTAGTTGTTCTTCGTTCGCCTCCCCGATCAGTTGGTCTCCATACCTGCCCGAAATAATATCCCCGATGGTCACCTCCCTCCCATCAGCCTTCCGCAAAACGACGCATTCCAGATATTTCTCAAAAACCGTTTCCCCCTGCGCGTACGCTTCAGCCAATGCTGAAAGTACAATGGTTGCCGGAATTTGATACGTCACGCCCCGTAGTTTAGCATTCGGACGTTCATAATCATGAAGACCCACCGGTTGCTTCCACGATGCATAGCGTTTCAGTAGATCTTCCTCCGGGTGGGTAAAAGCCCGGACATCGCAATAAAACTCCTCTTCACCTGAAGCTAAAATCGCATCAGGGGTCAATCGCGGAAGTCTGAAAACCACGATCGTATCCGTCAGGGTAGTCAGCCATCCGGACTTATCGTAGACCTCCCAGGCACGGAATATCACCTTCGCAGTATCGCTGGCAATGTTACAGGGAATGGGCATGATCCAGTCTGGCTGGAGGGTAGGTTCCGACACCCATCCTCCACAAGGATTTGATATGGTCGGGCGAAATTCCTCCGGAGCGGGGACTTTTCCACTCCATACGTTAATTTTCCCATGTGAAATGGCGGCATTCGTGGAATCCGGGCGCATGGAAGAGTACATCAGCACACGGGGGGTGTTGGTCAAATTCATCACACCCTGACTGCACTTCCCAAACGCATTTTCGACGGTAAATTGAATGGATTGGCCCAAATAGTCACAGGCTTTCCACTGTAATATTTCGTAGCTATTTTCCAAACGGAACTCACCGATCAATCCACCCCACCGGTTGAGAAACTGAACCGTGAGTGGATAACGCACAACTCCCAGATCGGCCTGGTTTTCGTTGGAAATTAAATCAGAGGAACCAAAACCACCACACCTTCACCATCAATGAAAGGCGAAAAGGTGGAACAGTTGGGTGCTACATCATTCCGTCTAAGCACCAGATGGAGGGTGGATTCCTTTTGGATATTATAATCTCCCAGTGTCCGTCCATCCTCAAGTTGTTTACCTGCAAAAATCAATCTTTGTCGATCCGGAGGGATGCCTTCTTTATCCTGGATTTTTTGCTTAATGTTTTCAATGGTATCACTCGATTCCACTTCCAGGGTAATGGTCTTACCCTTCAATGTTTTGACAAAAATCTGAAATCCAAAGCCCGACACAGAACTGCAAAGTATCAATGAAAGGAGGAGCATAAACCATGTTGTTTTCATACGTGGAGGATTTGAATAAGTCTGATTAAATCAAGGGATTCGGAAAACAGGCACCTTACAGAAATCGCGACAACTGGTCTTGTGCACCGGCCACTTAATTCGTGTCACATCTGACGGATTCTTATTCGCCATATCTTCATCATCTAAAGCCTTATGTAGCTATGGGCATACGGGGTTGAGCTTCTTCGATATGACAAAAAACAACCTCGTCATATATATCACGAACTTAATGTCCGGCACACTATTTATTCCGGGAAGTTTAGTGTTTACACCTTCATAAGTAAAGATAGGAAACCACCCTAAAAATCACCAGATTTTTTTTCCACAACCTGTAAAATTCGACCTTTTCCTATCCTTACCAGCTCTTTGCCAGAGATAGTTTATGACAGATGTACCATCCTCTTTTGCACCCCTTTTACGATGCCGCATTCCCGGATTATATCAGAATGTTGGATTTAAACTAAAAGGGCACTGCACTCGGCATTTATAAATTACCCGGCAGCTCTTTCATAAAGTATAAATGCCTCACTGGGAGGGGGATCTATTAGCATTAGTAAATATTTTCATGCCATGAAATAAACAATCGCGTGAAATAGCACTTTAAACAACAGGAAATACCCCAAAAAAGATGGTGAAACAAGGTTCTGTGAACGAAGCATTTTGCAGGACCACTCACCATAAGTATTAGAATAATATCCAATATGCGGCCATGAAAAAGATCGGTATAAAATTGTTATTTCTTTTGTTTGTCCACAGCGTCATGGCCCAAACCGACCGACCCGTTCTGGACATCATGCTGACCAACTACGAATATCCGTATGAAGTCCACTACCTGGAATTTGAAAGCCAGGATAGGACGGTAAAAATGGCTTATATGGATGTGCATCCGGCGAGTGGCAACGGTAAAACGATTACCCTTTTACACGGTAAAAATTTTAACGGGGCCTATTGGGAAACGACTATTGAAGCTCTGACCCGGGCAGGATACCGCGTGATTGTACCCGATCAAATCGGATTTGGCAAATCTTCCAAGCCCACAGGCTATCAATTCACTTTCCAGCAACTGGCGCAGAACACAAAAGCGGTGTTGGATGCGCTGCAAATCGACAAGACTTTTTTACTGGGCCACTCGATGGGGGGCATGCTGGCTACGCGGTTCACCCTGATGTATCCTGAGACCGTGGAAAAATTGATTTTGGAGAACCCCATCGGTCTGGAAGATTGGAAACTGGTAGCGCCGTACACATCCATCGATGAGAACTACCGTAAAGAGCTGGCGGCCAACTACGAATCGACCCGAAATTATCAGTTGGTATCGTACTATGACAATCACTGGAAGCCAGAATACGACGAGTGGGTTTACCTGTTGACTGGTTGGATACAACATCCCGACTACCCTATCGTAGCCATGATCAATGCGCAGACCACCGATATGATTTTCACCCAACCCGTGTTGTATGAATTTCAACATATCCAGGTTCCTACTCTGCTGATCATCGGGACAAGGGACCGGACAGCGCTGGGCAAAAACGACGTAAAAGATCAAGCCATAAGGGATAGTATGGGTCTGTATCACATCCTCGGGAAAAAGACGCAACAGAAGATCCCGGGTTCCCTCCTGGTGGAACTGGAAAATGTGGGACACATGCCTCATATCGAGGTATTCGACCAATTTATTGAACCATTAAAAGCATTTTTAAAATAAAATTACCATGAAAATAGCCATCATCGGAGCTACCGGATTTATCGGTTCTCATTTGGTGAAAGAAGCATCAGACAGAGGGATGGAAGTCACGGCCATCGCCAGAGATGTGAGTAAACTAAAAAATGATAATGTGAACGGGGTATCACTGGATGTCAACCAGATGGAGAAGCTTTCACGGGTACTCTCCGGGCACGATGCGGTCATCAGCGCTTTCAATGCGGGATGGACAAATCCGAACCTATACGACGATTTTATGGCGGGATCCAAAGCCATTCAGCAGGCGGTTAAAAAATCCGGCGCAAAGCGGTTCATTGTGGTGGGCGGTGCCGGCAGCCTGTATGTTGCCGATGATTTGCAAGTCATCGACACACCCGAATTCCCAGATGAATTCAAATCGGGTGCTTCCGGAGCACGAGATTACCTGAATATTTTGAAGGAAGAAAAAGAATTGGATTGGGCCTTCTTCAGTCCGGCTATTGAGATGAATCCCGGTGTAAAAACGGGAAGAACGGGAAAATACCGTTTGGGAAAAAACAATCCGGTTTTTGATCAGAATCAGAGATCCATCATGTCGGTGGAGGATGTCGCTGTGGTCCTGATCGATGAGATCGAAAACCCTCGTCACCATCAGGAGCGGTTTACTGCAGGGTATTGACTGGTGGGGTATTTGGCATATTCCGTCAAAGGATAAATCGGTATAATTTCCAGGTTCATTGGTCGCTCGGCAGGGCTCTCCATGCTTCTGCCGCATTTCCATGTTTTATTTACATCGTCCCTTCAGGACTCAGGACCTGTATTGATTCCCTTCGGTGGGTTGAAACCTATCTTTAGTGTGCCAGGAATTGAGTTGCTATCATATAAGTCGACGATATTTTGATGCCGATCAAGACGCTATGATGGAGTATAGTCGGGGTTCTATGACTGAATAGCAACGATAAGATGCATCAAATGATCAAGACTTGGTATGATATGAATTTAATTTCTGGTGCACTAC
>CALGAA010000271.1 GCA_937952445.1 uncultured Bacteroidota bacterium
TAAGGACGGATCAGCATTTTTTGCATGCCCTCCCAATGCGGTTGACCAATCACATCTCCGAGGTAATCATCTTCTGATCTCCTATTTTCCCAGGTCATTTCTGAATTGTTGAAAATACCCGGCGGTTCATCCCCCAGAAGCCATTGGATTCTGGCTGCTACTTCCTCTTTTCGATCATTGTTCAAATCAAATTCCGGTAAATCTGCTGCGTTTTCTCCGCTCAAATTTTTCCATTTGGCAAACGAGTAGTCGTAGAATATTTCATTGGCAGGTTGGGTCGTGGTCCGTCCAAAAATATAATCAAAAAAATCAACGAAATCCTCAATATCGCGTGCTGCGGTGGCGTGTCTTCCGCCCCGCAGGTTGATAGCAATCTGATCCTCTGCATCGAGAAAATCGTAAACAGTTTTGACCGATTTATAGGCCTTTTCGATGGCCCAGGGATTACCCTGACCTTCCGTGATAGCGGAGCTCAGCATCAGTCCTCTTGGAGCGATCAAAGCCATCAATGAATTCTGATCCACCGGTAATTTTTGTTCGCGTCCTGTGAACAGTCTCAACCGGGGATGGAACCAATGGGGAAAATTTCGGGTGATTTCTTCAACGGATTCAGTATCAAATCTCCGGTCAGTAAATCGAAAGAGACTTTCACCACCGGTACCACCACTACTACTTACGACTGCCCCGATTCGGTCGTCAAATGCTGCTGCCATCAAGGATTGCTTTCCATTCCGGGAATGCCCGGTCAACGCGATTTTGTCCTGATCGACCTCCGGCAGGGTGTACAGATAATCCACGACTCTGTGGCTCCCCCAGGCCCGTTTCATCAGGGTGGCAAAATCATTGTTCTCATAAATTTCGTCGTAATTATCTGTATCATCTTTCGCGTCCGCTCCGGCATATACACAGCCTATATACCCTCTTCTCACAGCGACCTGAGCCCACCCCCGCTGGTTCCATTGGGTCATAAACACCGGCAATTTGCCTTTGACAGGCGGAATCATCAATTCGACCGTGATTTTAGCTTCCTGGTCCGGGCCCCATGAAATTTCCACCATCCTGATCACCACATCGTTTTCGGTACGTTCAAACAAGATCCTGGAATATACTCTGTCCGGAGCAGGTGGCAATGAACCGGAAACCCAGTATTCGTACTGAGATTTGATCCATTCCCTTTTCTGCTTCCACATGGCCCTAGTGGTGATTTCTTCTCCGGATACGCCATCAGCTACCAGTAGCGGATCTGGTAAAAAGGGTTTATCCGGAAGCTGCTTGATGATTATCTCATCAGCAGACAAATCCTGGGCTCCAACCGACAAGACACCTGTCAGTAGTAAAACCGAAATAAAAATCAAATATTTCAAACTTCTCATGACCCGGAGTTATATTACTACGGAATGGTTTCAATCGGTGTGACATTGTTCTGCGCCCCGTCGTATCCCTGATTTTGATTGATGATGGCCTGGGTGTTTGCCTCAATAACACTCTGTGGGATCGGCAACAATACATTGTGTGGTGAAATAAATGCAACCGCACCCCGCCATACCGGAGGATTGGGTTCGTGATAATGCGTATTTAATCTCATCACCCGGTCGTAATACCAATTGGATTCACTAAAAGAATTTAGGCTATATCCATCGATGTTGTTCTTGGCCATTATATATGAAACTCGCACCATTTCATTGTGCCTGGGGGACTCCATATACAGCTCCCGCGCTCTTTCGTCAAATATATAATCTATATCTACTTCACCAGGTGAAATAAGAGGTGCGGATGAACGCTCACGAACGGTGTTGATATCATCAGCGGCTAGTGCCAGTTCCCCCTTCCAGGCGTACGCTTCTGCACGTAACAAATACGTTTCAGCTAATCTAAATATATACCAATCGGCTTCCCCACCTACCGGCAACCGATCATTGGGTGTAAGAACGAATGTTTTATACTGTGGCCAGGGATACCAGGTGTCAAACGTATCGGTTAAGCTACCGTAAAATTCCTTGCTCAATGGTTCACCAAACTGTGGAGAACCTGGCGCATTGACCAATATCTCATCCATCTCAATCCAATTCACATCGGTCCGTCGGATATCCGGGGTAGTCTCCCAGGAAAAGTTTTCATCTTCCCAAATTGCATAATGCCAAAATACGTTGGTACGTACGTCAGCATTCCCTATACCCAGGGTATCACTTCCAGGTGTGCTCCAATTGTGTGCACGTTGACCAGTGCTTTCGAGAACTTTCCAATACGAGGGCGTATACCGACGATTGGAATAAACACCTCCGGATCGGGCATCTGGCGGTCCATCGGGTCGGTCAATGGTCGCGTAAATCGTTTCTCTATTTTGAGGGATGTTTCTATTCTGCCACCGATGAAGGTCCCACTGTACGTTTCGACTTGGATCATCTGCATCAATTCCAAACCTTTCCCGCATCAAATCATAGGGGCCATTAATCACGTCGGTAGCGCTGGCGATAGCGGCATCAAAATTGGAATTAGCCAGATAAACTTTTGTCAATAGATGGTCCACAGCCCCTTTGGTCACGTCACCCAATCGAGCTGCAGTTACGGGTATGTTATCTGAAGCCCATTCGAGATCTTCCTGTATTTTATTTAATATCGCGTCCCTGGAATAGGTCTGAAAGTCCAGCTTGGCACCTTTAATCTCCTCTCCTACCCAGGGGATGTCACCATAGGTGTGTACTAATCTGTAATACCAATATGCGCGATGCCACAAGGCTTCCGCAAGTAAACGGTTCCTCACAGATTGATCCTGCCACTCAATATTATCGATATTGGAAATCAAAACATTGGAGTTTTTAATAAACCCATATACATCATTAAACATTTTCAGGTAAGGCCAGGTAGGACCGTTGCTGGGTGTTATGATCCTCAAATCCGACGGAAATATTGATATCGCCAGATCAGAGAGCGTGTATTCCATAGAAAAGAAGTGATAACCTCCGTCTCCTCCTGAAACTTCTCTTCTGATATCCTTCCTCATTTTTACTATGATCGCTTCAAATCCATCTTCGTTGATATACGCATTCCCTGGAGAATAGAAAGACAATGGTTTGGGCTCGAGCCAATCATCCTCACAGGAAAACTGAGTCAAAAGTAGAAGCGCAAATATTAATTTAAACGTTAGATTATTTTTCATGACATCTGGTATTTTAAGTCTGTAAAAATTTTGGCTGACATTTATAATGACAGACTAATTCCAAAATTGTATGTTTTGGGCATGGGAACTGACCCTGATTCCGGGTCCCAATTTGGCCATTTAGTGACGGTGATCACATTCCGTGCAGATGCAAACACCCTAAGGTTTTCGAGTTTTATATTTTGGATAATTTCTTTCGGTACTCGATAAGACAACGACACATCCTTTATCCTAAAAAAGGACCGAGATCGGTAAATCCTTATTCCTCCACCATACCCACCGGTATGCAGATCCAGTCGAGCATAATCATTGATTGGATTCTCAGGTGTCCAATAAGGTAAAGGACCTACATTTCTTCCTCGACGATCATTGGATTCGTTTCCACTGTTCAGTGCACCCGCCTCTTCACCAATATGTCCGAGGTCGGCACGTAGGAATACGGAAAGCGACCAGTTGTTCAAAACCTGAATATCGTTCCCAAGACCAAGCCTATATCGGGGTTG
>CALGAA010000272.1 GCA_937952445.1 uncultured Bacteroidota bacterium
CCCCCCCCCCCAGCCTCCGCTGACATCAATTGCGCACCTTGCAACACGGCGCTCGTCCCCGCCAGTTCGCTCAAAATCCGCACGATAGGGAAACTCCCGTCGCGATCTTTCATATACTCCATCGCCATCCCCACGACCCGTTTTTTCCGCATCCCTTCGATTAATTCGAGGTTGGTCGACCCAACGTGAAGGGGCGAAATCAGCATCTGATCAGATTTCATATATTCGAGCGAACTCAGAGAAGGTGGAAAACACTGGAGGATGATATCAGCATGGTACAATTCATGTTTGCTGTACGCCACCGTCGCCCCGTTTTCCGAATATTCCTGATCCGAAAACCCCGCCTTTTTTCCGGCTTTGCTTTCGATCATCACCTTGTATCCCCGGGCGGTCAGCACACGCACCGCCGAGGGAACCAGCGGAATTCGGGTTTCTTCTTTGGGAGCCAGGGGCATCCCGATGAACCAGTTTTGGTCCCGCTCCGCTACATCCAGTTTCTCCTCCTGGGTTTTAAATTTTGACTCAACTGAAAAACTCATAAAGCAATTCCTTTATACCACGTTAACCGGCGTTGGGTGGTGGACAAAATTTCGATGTAAATGGTGGTCGTGGTTTCCAAATCGTAAAAACCTTCCCCCAATTGAGGCCATTCGATCATGCAGATCGCTCCGGAATCGAGGTATTCCTCAAAACCGATTTCTTCCAGCTCTTCCGGTGTCTCCAGCCGGTAAAGATCAAAATGATAGACGACACCCCGCGGGGTTTGATATTCGTTCACCAGGCTAAATGTAGGGCTCGACGCCTCCGCTCCGCCCATCGCTTTCAACACATGGCGGACCAGGGTCGTTTTTCCACTCCCCATCGGACCATGCAACAAGAGCGTATGCCCCGGTCGGAGACGGGAAACGAAATTTTCTGACCAGCCTGTCAACGCCTCTTCATCCCGGATAACCCAGGCATCAAGGACTGCCGGATCCTCTGTATATGCGGTCATAGTGTCAGGTCGATTGTGAAAAATTAATTAAAAAAAGCACCTCTAACGTGCGCATTTTCAATGCTTTCGATGGCTATTGCCCGTGCTTGCGTTGTTAATTCCCCGAAGTTATCCCTATCGGTAGCGCATGGTCCATTTGGCAAAAATAACCTAAACAATATCATCTCGTACTTATTAAATATACAGGCGCTCTATTGTTCAACACCAATCATCAAATAAATATACTCCGATTCTGTTGAATATGGAAAAAATTAATGCGTTCTTCACGGCATAAGACGACAAAATAATGGCCATATCGGGCAAAAATATTTACCATTACGAGCAAAAATTATAGCCATAACGGGCCAAAATAATAGCGCTATTTTAGTTGCTCTGGCTATAATATCGTATCTTTGCAAACTGATTCAAATTAATCATTTATATGACACAAAATACATTGGATACCAGTACATACGGTGCGGATAACATCCAGGCATTGGAAGGATTGGAAGCGGTGCGAAAGCGGCCGGGAATGTACATCGGATCCACCGATCACAAAGGGCTTCATCACCTGGTTTGGGAAGTAGTGGACAACTCCATCGACGAACATTTGGCCGGTCATGCCTCCCGGATTGACGTGGTCATCAACGAAGACAATTCGATCACGGTGAGCGATGACGGCCGGGGAATCCCGACCGGTATGCACGAAAAACTGCAAAAGTCAGCCCTGGAAGTGGTGATGACCGTTTTGCACGCTGGTGGAAAATTTGATAAAAACACGTACAAGGTTTCTGGTGGACTCCACGGTGTGGGGGTTTCGGTGGTAAACGCCCTTTCGACTTATCTTTTCGCAGAAGTACACCGTGAAGGCAAGATATTTCAACAGCGGTATGAAAAAGGAAAACCGGTGACCGAGGTGATTGTGCAGGGCGAAACGGACAAGCGTGGAACCATCATTACGTTTGACCCCGATCCCTCCATTTTTGAATCCAAGGTATTTAAATTTGAAACGCTCGCCCATCGGCTGAGGGAATTGGCCTTTCTGAACAAAGGATTGCGTCTGTCCCTGACCGACAAGCGGGAGAAAAAAGATGACGGCAGTTTTAAAAGAAGCGATTATTATTCCGAGGGCGGGTTGTCTGAATTCGTCCGGTTTTTGGATGAAAGCAAGGAATCCCTGCTCGAAAAGCCGATCCACGTGGAAGGCACCGAGGACAACGTTGAAGTGGAGGTAGCGATGCAGTTTAACACGTCGTTCTCCGAGAACATCAGCTCCTTCGTCAACAACATCAACACCCGGGAAGGAGGATCTCACGTGAATGGATTCCGCATGGCGGTTACCCGGGAATTCAAAAACTATGGAAACGCCGAAGGGTTGTTCACCAAAGCCAAAGTGAGCATTTCCAGCGAAGATTTCCGGGAAGGGCTGACCGCGGTGGTTTCGGTCAAGGTTCCCGAACCCCAGTTTAAGGGACAGACGAAGGGGGAACTCGGCAACTCAGAGGTGACCGGCATCGTGTCCCGAACCGTGGGGCAGGCGCTCAAAATATTTTTGGAAGAAAACCCGAAGCAGGCACGACGGATCATCGATAAGGTTATCCTGGCGGCTACCGCAAGGGAGGCGGCTCGAAAAGCGCGGGAAATCGTACAGCGGAAAAACGTCATGACCGGCGGTGGGCTTCCGGGCAAGCTGGCGGATTGTGCGTCCAAATCACCCGAAGAATCAGAATTGTTCCTCGTGGAGGGAGATTCCGCAGGGGGTACGGCCAAACAAGGCCGGGATCGGCAATTCCAGGCCATTCTTCCGTTGCGGGGTAAAATCCTCAACGTCGAGAAAGCACTCGAACATAAAATTTACGAAAACGAAGAGATCAAGAACCTGTTTATCGCGCTCGGTGTAACCATCGAAGAAGTCGGTGACGGGGAACGAAAACTCAATATCGAAAAACTCCGGTACCACAAAGTCATCATCATGTGTGATGCCGACATCGATGGAAGCCATATCGTGACGCTGATTCTGACTTTCTTTTTCCGGTATATGCGTCCGATCGTGGAAAATGGCTATCTGTACATTGCTGCGCCGCCGCTGTACATGGTCAAAAAAGGATCCAAATTCACCTATGCCTGGACCGAAGAGGAACGGCAGGAGCTCGTTCAGTTTTACGCCGACGGTGGTAATCCCGATTCAGTCAAAATCCAGCGGTACAAAGGTCTTGGTGAGATGAACGCCGACCAGCTTTGGGAGACCACCATGAATCCGGATACCCGAAAACTGTACCAGGTCAACATCGAAGATGCTGCAGAAGCGGATCGTATTTTCTCGATGCTGATGGGTGAAGACGTCCCGCCACGCCGTGCGTTTATAGAGGAGAATGCGAGGTACGCGAAAGTGGATGCGTAAGTTGAGTGAAGTACGAAATACGAAGAGCGAGGAGCGATGGGAAAGTACGCGGGGTGAAAATAAGGGAGGGAAATGCGAAGTAAAAAGTCCCTGGTCCGTGGAAATAGAGCCATATTTCTTATGACAATTGTCCCGTGGTGGATCAAAGCACTCTGCAGGAGTAAAGCCCGGGGGTTCTGTGAATAAATAAAGACTGCTCGGAAATTCAGAAATTCTTGAAAGTACGTGAATACAGAGAGTCCTGAAAGGACGATGATGGTACAGCGATGGGTTTCAATCCATCGA
>CALGAA010000273.1 GCA_937952445.1 uncultured Bacteroidota bacterium
CAGGAAACCATTACCAACGAGATTTCGGAAATCGTTGGGGGCGTGGCCGCATTGGAAGGCTAAATCCGGATTCGCATTGGCTTCGCAATTCTGGCTTAGTCGACAAGTATATCTGGCCTGTTCGGAGGGGTATTGCAGGGCAAAAATCAGGATTTGGAAATGGTAAAAGGGTATGTCATGTGGCTGATTTTGAGGAAGCAACTTCAGGGTTCTTCAGACTGACCTTTTCTCCCCCGGACATAAAATACTGTCCTTCGAAGCATCCACGACATTTGAAATAAAAGATCTGAAGGGGAAGTCTATTTGACTGAATTACCTCGGATGAATTCTCATTCTTTCAACCGGCTCCAGGTTTGGGTTCGTCCTAAAATGGAGATGCCCAGGCTGACCCGGACTTTTAATATATCCTCACTGTCCAGCCACATGGTGCAATCGAAATTGCGTCCGCTATTGGGGTCGAAAAATTTCCCGTTGCTCCAGTACTTTTCACCGTTGGGTTTTACATCGTGAATCAACGTCATTCCCTCGATGGGGCGGTCTTTTTCCGCACCTGAACATCCTTTGCATACCCGGTTTTGGGCTTCAGGGAGCAATTTGATCACTTTGCCGTACAATTTTCCATCCTCCATGAATACTTTCACATGGGCGATATCGACGTTGCGTTTGTCATCAATAGTTACCCAGGTACCGACCGGGGATTGGGCTGGGAGAAGGAATAATGAAAAAATGATGTGGCTCAGGATCAACAGCCCTTTTTTCATAAATGTGAAGAAATACCTATCTTGTAGAAGGAAAGTATATTTATGATTGGCTGTTTCCATACACCATTTTAAGATCCCAAATAAATAACTATAACACCATGAAGGCCATTTGTAGTACATTATTCGTTCACCTGGCGCAATTTTATTATCGGATTTTCCCTACCTTGTCCCGGAGGTTTCCCGCTCCAAAGGCTTATGTGAAAGCGTTTGTTGCGGGGAGTATTATGTTTATGACGTTGTGTTCATGTAATTCATCGCGGGATCATTCGGAATCCATGGAAGTAGGAGACTATACCGGAGAACAGGAACGATTGGATATCTATGCGCCCTTCGAACTCACCACTGATCTTTCTGCCCTGACACCATCCCAAAAGAAAATGCTCCCCATATTGATCGAAGCTGCGAAAGTGATGGACACCTTATTTTGGTACCAGGCATTTGGAGCGCCGGAGCCATTCCTCAATGCCATAGATTCGGATAAAGTGAAAAATTTTGCCCGGATTAATTATGGTCCCTGGGATCGACTGGCCGATAATCGACCTTTTCTGTCTGCATTTGGTCCCAAACCTGCCGGTGCCCGGTTTTACCCTGAAGATATGACCAAAGAAGAATTTGAGGCGGCAGATCTTCCGGACAAACGAAATCTGTATACCCTTTTACGACGGGATGGAGATGGAAATTTAATCACTATTCCGTATCATGAAGAATACCGGCCTTACCTTGAACGCGCCTCAGGATATTTGAAACAAGCGGCAGCCATCGCTGAAAATCCTTCCTTAAAACGATACCTGGAATTGCGTGCGGAAGCTTTGCTGACCGACCAGTTTACCGAAAGCGATGAAGCCTGGTTGGATTTGACAGATAACACCATCGATATCATTATCGGGCCGATCGAAAACTATGAAGACCATTTGTACAACTATAAGACGGCATACGAAGCCTACATTTTGATCAAGGACAAGGAATGGAGTCAACGGCTGGACAAGTATGTGAGTTATCTGATCGAATTGCAGGAATCCTTACCAGTTCCGGATGCGTACAAAGCGGAAGCTCCCGGAACCGATGCACAACTCAATGCATACGATGCGGTGTATTACGCGGGAGACTGTAATTCGGGCAGTAAAACCATAGCGGTGAATTTGCCCAACGATGAAACGCTGCAAAAGGAGAAAGGCACGCGCAGATCACAATTGAAAAATGCGATGCAGGCCAAATTTGAACTAATCCTGGAACCGATCGCAGACGTTCTGATCGATCCTGAACAGCGACACCACATAACCTTCGAAGCCTTTTTCTCCAACACGATGTTTCATGAAGTAGCTCATGGTCTGGGCATCAAGAATACCATCAATGGGAAGGGTACGGTCCGGGAAGCGTTGCAGGAGGAATCTTCCTGGCTGGAGGAAGGAAAGGCCGATATCCTGGGCTTGTATATGGTCGATTACCTCTATGGCAAGGGCGTGATCACCGAAGGAGATCTGGAGGATTACTACACCACATTTCTGGCTTCGATCTTCCGTTCGGTGCGATTTGGAGCCAGTTCGGCGCACGGGAAAGCGAATATGCTTCGGTTCAATTATTTTCTGGAGCAAGAGGCCTTTACACGCAATGAGGAAAATGGAACGTACCGCGTGGACATGGAAAAAATGAGGGAGGCAGTGGCATCCCTTTCCCGGCTCATCCTGGAATTGCAGGGGAATGGCGATAAGGAAGGCGTCTCCAGGTTGGGCCGCGAATCCGGCCGTATTGGTGCCCAATTGCAGGCTGACCTGGACCGGTTGACGGAAAAGGGGATTCCGGTGGATATAGTTTTTAAACAGGGGATGGAGGTGATGTAGAGCTTAGAGCTTAGAACTTAGAACTTAGAGGGGGATAGTGCCAGGTGCATGGGAGTTTGGGCTAAGAGCTTAGAACTTAGAGCATAGAGCTTAGAGGGGACAGTGGCAGGTGTAGGGGAGTTTGAGCTTAGAGCTTAGAACTTAGAGGGGAAAGTACCATGTGCATGGGTATTTGGGCATAAAGCTTGGAACATAGAGCTTGGAGCTTATTGGGGGATAGTGCCAGGTGCATGGGAATTTGGGCTTATAACCTGGAGCATATAGTTTATTCCTGAGGATCTATTGCTGTTCCGGCCCAAGCCGATGCTTAGGGGGTGAATCTGTAGCGCGACATCGGTGACAGTTTAGGGTGTACCTATCAGAATAAAATGCTTCAGCCCGGTGGGGGCGTTTAGGGGGTGAATCTGTAGCGCGACATCGGTGACAAATTGATCGTATTCCTAAGATCCTTAATACCCAACCCCAGAGTGGTGGAGGGGCGAATCTGTAGCGCGACATAGGTCACACCGCAACCTTTATACGGTTTCGGTCGCACTCGGGATCACGGTGACAATGCGTTCAGGCTCTTCTTC
>CALGAA010000274.1 GCA_937952445.1 uncultured Bacteroidota bacterium
TGGGTCAAATTTTGGGTCCGAATACAGGGATTGGATAATTTGCTTTAAATTTGGGATAAGGGGACGAATCCAAAATGCATCTCACAGGTGTTTTGGATTTACTCTATTGATCACAAATGCAAAACAGCTTCCTATGCCCAACAAAATCCAGGTCTTTACATTGGAAAACAAACATGTCCGGTTTGACATCATCAATTATGGCGCTCGTTGGATCAACGCGTGGATCCCTGATATCAATGGTGAAAAGGTTGATATACTTCAGGGTTATGCCACCCCCGAGGAATACGAAACGTACAACAATTTTTACGGTACCATCTGCGGGAGGGTGGGCAACCGCATCGCCGATGCTCAATTCTCATTGAACGGGAAAACATATCACCTCACGGAAAACGTTCCCGGAGCTTCCCTTCATGGTGGTCCGAATGGTTTCCATACCAAATATTGGGAAGTCCTGGATCATAGTAAACGACACGTCACACTGCAGTATGTGTCTCCGGATGGAGAAGAAGGGTATCCGGGTGAACTTACCGCACGGGTCAGGTATACACTGGAAGATGCCCAGTCGCTACGGGTCGATTTACACGCCAGCACAAGTGACCAACCTTCTCCGGTCAACCTGGCCCATCATCCATTTTACAATCTTTCGGGGCATGCAACAGGACATTTGCGGAACCATTTCTTCCGCATTGACGCTGATTATTACTACCCGATCGATGAACGGTTTACGATTGACGAAACCAGTTCGCCGGTAGATAACTCGCTGTTTGATCTTCGGAGATTTCGCAAAATCTTTCCCTATCTACAGGACGATCATCCTCAGGTCCAATTGGCAGGGGGATACGATCACAATTTTGCGTTAAACGATTATACCAAATCGCACCTCCGGCAAGTGGCACAGGTGTGGGAAGAAAACAGCGGGCGGACGATGAAAATTCATACCACGCTACCCGGATTGCAGTTGTACACCTGCAATTCAGCTGGGCGACGACCGGGAAAGGAAAACCAGCATTATCCTAAATGGGGAAGTTTTTGCCTGGAGCCTCAATATTTCCCGAATAGCCCCAACATTCCTTCTTTCCCGAATAGCATAGTCCAGCCGGGAAAACCGATCGAAGATGTGATCATCTACGAATTCGATCAGCAAAAAACCATATAATATTATGTGTTTTTGGGTATAGATATTATATTAAATACGCAAATGGATCAAAATTAGAAATAATTGATCATGCCAGAACAGTCGATTGACATTAATTGTGATATAGGAGAGATAGGTATTTTGAAATCGGCGGAACAGCTTGAATTGCTCGAATATATTTCAAGTTGTAATATTGCTACCGGATTTCACGCAGGTGATCCGTACACAGCTTTCCGGATTATTCAAAGGGCTGTCGAGAAAAAATTATCGATAGGAGCGCATCCATCGTATCCCGATCCGATCAATTTCGGTCGAAAAACGATGGCGATGACCAGGGATGAATTATTTGCCAGTCTGATTTATCAGATGTCAGCGATTGAAGGGTTGTGCGCTGCTGCAAATGCCAATCTTCAACACGTCAAGCTCCACGGGGCCTTGTACCATGATGCGCATCAGAGGGAAGAGGTGGCTCTTGTGGTCATACGGTTTCTCAAAGCCTGGAAGGGAAACCTGGCGCTGTACGGCCAGAGCAACACCATTTTGGCCCATTTGGCTGCCGAAAGTGATGTCGAATTTGTTTCCGAAGCCTTCCCCGACCGACGCTATGGAGATCAGGGCAATTTGCTCCCGCGGAATCAGGAGAATGCGGTCATCGCTGAATCTACGTCCATCACTTCGCAGGCTGTGGAGATAATCCGCGACAAAATCGTCACCACGGCGTCCGGATTCAGATGGCCCATCGAAGCCCGAACACTATGTATACATGGTGATCACCCCAATTCCATCAACCTGGCGCGGGAATTGACGACCTCGCTTCGCCGCATGGGTATCGTCATTAAGCCACCGAAATCATGAATTACCGCATTTATAGCCTTTCCGAAAATTCGCTGGTGGTACAGCTACCCCCAGAAATCTCAGAATCGCAAATCCGGTTTTTGTTCCAACTGAAGTCGGCCATAAACAAATTGAATTGGCGGGCGATCGTGGAGGTCATGGTCACTTTCCACGAACTTTCCATCCTCTTTGACATAACTGCGATCGATATAGATGAATTGAAAGAGGAAGTTGTCCGTATGATCGAAGACCAATCCGGGGAGCTAAGCGAGGACGCCGTGGATTGCCGGGAAATATTTATACCTGTTTGTTACGAAGAAGAAATGGCTCTCGATAAGGATCGATTGGTTCGCAAAACGGGTTTGTCGTTTTCAGACATCGTCGAACTTCATCAAAATTCCTCGTACCTCGTATATATGATGGGGTTCTTACCCGGATTCATGTACCTTGGAGGATTGAATCAGAAACTATTTTGTCCCCGTCTGGAGGTGCCCCGTCCAAAAATCGAAGTTGGTTCGATCGGAATCGCGGATGATCAAACGGGCATTTATCCTATGGAAAGCCCGGGGGGATGGAACATCCTGGGCCGGACTCCGTTAACCCTTTTCCAATATCACCAATCCAGGGGAACGAGGAACGGTGCGACCCCATCACCAGATGCGCATTTTGTCCGACCCCTCGATATCATTAAATTCACCCCCATAACCAGGCAACAATACGACGAATTGCAAAACGTAAGCATCGGGGAATTTCAACTAATCCATTCCAAAGCCTGAGCGGAATATGTCAATCAAACTGTCTAAAGTCGGATTTCATACTCTGGTAATGGATCAGGGTCGAAAACACACCAGATCACTGGGGATTCCTACGTCGGGTGTAATTGACCTGTTTCAATATTGGTGGGCAAATGGTTTGGTGGGAAATTTTGATTTTTCAGGTTCGGGCCCACCCGTACTGGAAATAATTTCCGGAGGGGTGGAAATGCGGTTCCTACATCCGCACCAATTTGCCTTAACAGGCTCCAGGGGCGAGTTTACCCTGGATGGGAATCGGATTTCAACCCACACCACTTATTTCGCCCAAAAAGGTCAGGTATTGGAAATCCGATCGATCACCCGGAATGGAACAGTGTATCTGGCCATCGACGGTCAATGGAAAGTAGATCGCACCTATGGCAGTGCATCAGCGGATATCCTGAGTCCGTTTCCGGGAACCAGCGGTAGCCTCCTCCGAAAAAACACCCTCATCGATATCGAACCAACGATGCAATACATTTCGCACAAAAGAGGAAGCCCTGAATATGTCGAACCTATGGCTCCGGCAGATCAATATACGTTGCGCCTCACTGCCGGACCGGAACTCTCCATGATCAACATCCCCAAAAATCAGCTTCTCGATCGATGTTTTACCATAACCAGAGCGAGCAACAAAATGGGATTGCGCCTTGATTCTGAATTGAAGCCGGAATTTCAGCAGTCCAAAATGATTTCATCAATTGTTGTTCCAGGGACCCTTCAATGGCCGGTAGGGGGAAATCCCATCTTGCTGCTACCGAATTGTCAGACCACCGGCGGTTATCCCCGGATAGGGGTGGTCGTCGATGCTGATATGTGGAAGTTAGCTTACATCGGGGCAGGAGATCGCATTAAATTCAAATGGGTGACCCGGGATGAGGCCCTGTACTTACGCAAATATCAATTGGGTCAGTTTATCCAGGCATGGAATCAAACGTTCAAACAGCCCCTCCGGCATCATTTACTGTTGTACTAACAGAAAATGCGGGATTGAGCCGGGAATACGGGTAGGCTTTCAGGCCTTCTTCCAGACAATCCAAAGCCTCGGTCAGTTCGGGCAAATCGAGGACGTAAGCCAGCCGAATTTGATCCCGCCCCAGGCCTTCCGTCGCATAAAACCCATTCCCTGGTGCCAGCATCACGGTCTTTCCATCGAGCTGAAAGTCAGTCAACAGCCATTTGCAAAATTGTTCGGTATCATCCACTGGTAATTTAGCAAAAATATAAAACGCCCCTTCGGGTTCGTTGAGCACCACTCCGGGGATCGCGGTCAGGCGCTCGACAACGTACTTTCGTCTGGCCCGGTACACGTCCACCATATCTGTCATAAAATCCTGGGAAGGGTTGATGACCCGCTCCGCAAATTTTTGTCCCAACATCGGTGGGCTGAGTCGAAGTTGAGCGTATTTCAATACCATATCCCGGATTTTGGAGTTTCGGGTCACGATACATCCAATCCGGGCACCACAAGCGTTGTACCGCTTGCTGATGGAGTCCAGAATGATGACGCGATCCTGAATATGCTCCAGCTCCAGAACGCTGAAAAATTCGGCTTCGTAGCAAAATTCCCGGTACACCTCATCCACTATGAGGAATAGGTCATATTTCAGCACCAGTTCCGCAAGTTGGAGCAAAGTTTCCCTGGAGTAAACCTTCCCGGTGGGATTATTGGGATTGCAAAGCAGAAGCGCTTTCGATTTGGGAGTCAGTACGGATTCAAAATCCGCCATCGAAGGCAGTGGAAATCCTTTTTCAAAAGGCGTATGGATCGGTTTTATCTTCACCCCGGCCATTTGACTGATGCCGTTGTAATTGGCATAAAACGGCTCCTGAACGATCAACTCGTCCCCCTGATCCATGGTGGCGAATATGCTAAATTGCAATGCTTCACTGGCTCCTGTGGTCACAAGGATGTCCTCTGGCTCCAGTTCAATATTCCAATTGCGATAATACTGCAAAAAAGCTTTCTGCATGGTTTCTTCACCTTCTGATTTGCCGTAGGGAAGATGATTTAGCGTCCAGTCGGAGAGTATATCCCTGGGATTGACCGGAGAAGCCACATCTGGTTGGCCAATATTGAGGTGAAATACCTTAATCCCGCTCTTCTTTGCTCCGTTGGCGTACTTCATCAATTTGCGAATGGGTGATTCGTACGCGTAGAGGCTCCTTTGACTCACGTTGGCCATGATGGAATTGATTTTAATGTAAATATTATGTTATGCTTCCGCACTTGGTACATTGAAACTGATCGGGGGCATCGGTGCTCCGCCTTCCTGGATGGGGCCGTGCTGTTCTTCATACTTGCGAATGTTATCCTCAAGTGCCCGCATCAACCGTTTGGCGTGGGAAGGGCTGAGAATGATCCGGCTTTTTACTCTGGCTTTGGGCATGTTGGGCATCATACGCACAAAATCCAGAACAAATTCCTGGTTGGAGTGGGATATGATGGCCAGATTGGAATAAATGCCATCTGCTATTTCTTCAGAAATTTCAATATTCAGTTGCGTCGGATCTTTTTTATCTGCCATGATTTGTGATTTCCATACAAAAGTAGGTCATTTCTCAAGACATTCCCAACGATTGAGCGGTATAATTTAGTTCCTCAGTTCGCGATAAAGTTTGGATGACGGTGGTAAAAATGTAATCATAATAATGACACAAATAATTCAAATGTTAAATCCACTATGCTTTATTCGTTCAAAATGTGTCTGTATAAACATTAAACTAAAAATCAATATGATTACATCAAAGCTTGATATGAAGGTACGTAAGTAATTGTGCCTCAAATATTTTTGAAGATTAATAATAAATGATATATTTGTAGAATCATCTCAAAAACCGATTTTATGAAGCTTAGATTTCTACAACTAATTGTATTTATCGCCGGCTGCCTTGGACTTCTGTTTATCTGTTATCCGGATTGCCTGGCCATCTTCAATAATAATGAATGTGAAAAGCTTCATTTTCGTTCATCCGAAATTCAGGAGCAACAACCTATTATCCCATTCATAAAAGATACCTCGAATTCTTTGAGCATAGCCGATACGATGCGGATGGCGATATGAATCTTCATTGCGATTTCGGACTTCTTAGTTTTGGAATTGCATTACGAATGGCGTATGGGATTACGGGAGTAGATTGCCAACATACCTTCCATATATGATCAGTTCACAATGAATGAGACAAGAGAAAGGCCCTTCACCAGGACCAAACGGATGAACGTCAGCGCATAGCTCTACTCCCTCCGGCAACTTTTTTATGTCATTTTTTTATCATGTTTATAAATAATTCTGATTGAGCTCTTGGAGGGATGCTATTGTAGCATCGTTCCATGGTCTTTATGACAAAATGCGGCTCAAAAATGGATTTATATTCTTTAAGGGAGCCGCCGAAGGGTGGATGTGGCTGGCCAAACTTCTTATCAAATAAGACACCAATTATATGAGCACCGTCTTTGAGCAATGATGCAGCCTTTTCAGCATATTCCTCGCGTCTCTCAGGGGGAATAGCGCAAAAAAATGTTTGCTCAATAATTAAATCATAACTTCCCTGATGGTGGAAAAAATCACCACACAAAACGGTGATATTTGGTTCGTCGGCAAATTTTTCTTCTAATACTTCAACTGCCTTTGGGGCAATGTCAATCAAAGTAATGTTTGTAAATCCTTCTTTTAGCAAATATTCTGCTTCATAGGCATTCCCACAACCCGGTATAAGAATGGCCGCATTTTTGTCAGGGTATTGGTTCATATACTCTGTAATGGCAGGGGACGCATGACCAATATCCCAACCGGTTTCATTCTTTTTCCACCGCTCATTCCAATAGTTTTGGTCAAACCGAATATCATCGTACGTCATGTGATTTTCCAGGTCTTTATTCATTTTATGCATAATTTTTATTACCACACGTCAGGATAGAATACAAATTTTCAATACCGTTGTTTACTACGCTTCTGCTTGCCGAAGCTTTTCCATGGCCCGGATAGTGGAAGTTGATAAAGAAAGTACTGATTCGAATGCTTTTTTGTAACCTGGGTTACATCGGAATATATTGTTTTGGCGGAGTTGCTTCATTGCCTGACGAATCAAATCGAGTGATGGACATATCTGCAGCATTTGCGCCAGTACGCCGGACATTAAGTTCGTGATAGATATGACCAGGTGATTTTTTGTCATATCGAAGAAGACAAACAAGGCATAGCTCAAGCTGCGTAAGTCTGTGAACAAGTCATGCCACAACTGACAATTAAAGAAATCAGACGTAGTGGTGTTCTAAAAAGTAATTCTGATGCACTATTCTGCGTACGCTGCAGATTTCCTCACAAATACTGCAAGGGTCGCCGACCCTGAATGTATTGTTTCCAGTGGATCCAAAAAGCAAAGAAAAGGTATATGATTACGGGAGAACCGAAGGTGAGTAAAGATACGTAAACGAAATACAGTCGTACCCGGTCGACGGTCCAACCAGCAGAATCTGCGATCGAAGTACATACGCCAAAGGCCTGTTTCTCTAAAATATTTCGCCAATTCATGTATATTGAAACTTTTTTGCCAAACAATTAGTTCCTTTCATGGGATGTTTTGACTGTGTTACATGTTGATATACGGATAATTGGTTATTCAGATTGTAAGATAATCAATTTTTACTAACATAACTTTGACTTTTTCGACAATACATCGGTACGATATTAGTATTGAATGTTAAGTTCCTGTAAGGGCGAAAAAGATTTGGTAAAACCCTGTCGGAATATAGCGGTCTATGCACTATAAAAGGCTCCAATGTGGTTTAATGATAGAGATAGGTTGCAAACGCCGGGAACCTAAAGTTAAAGAGAGAGATGGTTTGGCCGTGTAACAAAAAACGAGTGCAAACCTACCTGAACTACCAAAAAAGAGGAGATAGATGAAAACGAATACTACTGGTTATCAGATGTTGATTCAAAAACTCAATCGGTTCATTCAAAAATACTACGCGAATCAATTGATTAGAGGTAGTCTCCTTTTTGTGGGACTCAATCTTCTCCTTTTTCTGGCCTTTAACGTACTTGAATCACAGTTTTATTTTTCCTCCGGCGTCCGAAAGGTCTTGTTTTACAGCGGCATTCTCGTGTTTCTTTCGACCTTGATTTTATGGGTAGGCTTACCACTGCTGCGAATATTCAATCTCGGGAAAACCATCTCCCACGACGACGCGGCGCGTATAATTGGCGATCATTTCCCCGAAGTAAAAGACAAATTGCTCAATACCCTGCAATTGGCCCGGCAGTCGGATCAGTTCGTGGACAACGATCTCCTGATCCACAGTATCGAACAAAAGACCAACGATATAAAACTCGTTTCTTTCCCATCTGCCATTGACCTGAGCCAGAATCGAAAATACCTCAAATACGCCTTACCTCCATTGTTGCTTTTAGTTGTGCTGTTGTTTAGCGCACCCAGTTTAATCCGGGATTCATCTTACCGATTGTACCACAACAACCAACATTTTGAGCGGGAGGCTCCATTTTCATTTCACCTGGAGAATACGGATCTATCGCTTCCCCAATTTGAAGATATCGAAATAAAGATGAAAACCACCGGTGACGTGTTGCCCCAAGATGCCTTTATTACGGTGGATAATTTTCAATACAAAATGCGAAAGGATGAACAAGGTGTCTTTTCCTATACCTTGAACAATGTTGCAAATGACACCCGGTTTCATTTTACCGCGAATGGGTTTGCCTCCCCGGCCTATGACATCCACATTTTGAAAAAACCTTCGCTGGCCCGAATGCAAATCGACCTTGATTTTCCATCCTACACGGGAATGGAGGACAAGACCATGCTCAACGAAGGTGACCTCATCGTCCCTGCCGGGACCCGGGTCTCCTGGATATTTGATACGGAAAACATGTCTGAATTGGAACTCAATTTCAGTGATGGGCAGGCAGATACATTACTCAATGCGCAAAACAATCTGGCCAGCTATGCGCAACGGATTTACCGCAACACCGATTACAAATTGGTTTTTAACTCGCCCGATATACCCCAGGCTGACTCGGTCCGCTATTTCATCGAATCCATTCCGGACGAATATCCCAAAATAACGTTCCAGTCCCGACAGGATAGTACGAATCAAAAACTTCATTACATCGTCGGAGAAGTATCTGACGATTACGGTGTCCGTAACATCACCTATAATTACGCTATAGTCGCGGAAGGTGCTGATCCTGATCAAAATATTGAATTTGAGAGTGAGGTGTTGAAAGCCGGAAGTGGAAAAGCTTCGACCTTTGATAAAATCGTCGATGTGGACGAGTACGGTCTCGCACCAGGTGCTTCGCTGTGGTATTACTTTGAAGTATGGGATAACGACGGAATAAACGGAAGTAAATCATCAAAAACTCCGATTCAGAGATGGACCCAAAAGACGAGGGAGGAATTCGAAGAACTGGAATCTCTTACGGAAGAAACCATCAAAACCAATCTGGAAAATATATTGAAGGAGCAACAAGAGCTGATCAAAATGAGTGAAGAGCTCCGTAATAAATTGTTGCAGGACAAAGATCTGACCTGGCAACGGAAAAAAGAAATGGAGCAGTTGCTGAATTCCCAGGAGCAAATCCAGCAAAAATTGGAAGAAACCCAACAATTGCACGATCAAAATCAACAAAACAAGCAAGAGTTTAAAAATTCTGATCCACAGAATGATGAGGATATTCAGAAAATGATGGATCAAGCCCGAAATCCAGAGTTGGAACAGCTCATGGAAAAAATCCGTCAATTAATGGATAAGATGGAACGGGATGAGGCGATCCGAGAACTCGACAATATGAACCGTCAGATGAATCAGTCTGAAATGGATATCAAGAGGCTCGAACAACTGTACAAAAAGCTCGAAATGGAAAGCGATCTGATGGACCAGTTGGAGAAATTGAATGAATTAGCGGAGGAACAAAAACAGTTGGCCGAGGAAAATCTGTCGAATGAAGAAAATCAGGCTTCGGAAGAGAATTCAGACAACGAAAGCAGTGAACAGCAGGATTCTGAAACCGGAGAGGAGGATCAATCCGAAACAGAAGGCGAAAAAGAAAGCAGTGAGGAGGAAAGTAGTGAGGATTCTGAAAATTCCAGTTCGGATCAAGCGGAAGGTGACCAAGAAGACAGTTCTGAAGGAGAACAGCAGCAAAATGAGCAGCAGTCCGGAGATCAATCCTCCAGTGAAGAGGCTATGGAAAAACAGCAAAAGATCAACGAAGAATTTGAAAAAATAAGCCAGGAACTGCAGGAACTTTTTGAGAAGAATAAAGGACTGGAACAACCGGTCAACATGGATGATCCCAAGACGCCATCGGAGGAGATAAAGCAGGATCAAAATCAGAGTATGCAGCAAATGCAGTCAGGTTCTCCACAAGAAGCTGGCCAAAAGCAAAAGGATGCCGGTGAAAAGATGGAACAAATGGCGGAGTCCATGCAGCAGCAAATGCAAAGTGGTCAGCAGCAACAGATGCAGGAAGATATCAAAGCGCTGAGACAAATCCTTGAGAATCTGGTTAAATTATCATTTGATCAGGAAGATCTCGTGGAGGACGTAGCTGATATCGCGTATGCCACACCACAATATGTGGATAAGGTGCGTGAGCAATTTGATCTGAACAATGATTTTAAGCTTATCCAGGACAGTCTCCTGGCTTTGGCCAATCGCAATGCTCAAATTGAGGGTACCATCACCGAAAAGGTCAATCTGATCAACGGTCACATGGAGAAGAGCCTGAGGCTGATGGAAGATCAGGAAAAAACCGAAGCCGCAAATGATCAGCGAAGGACCATGAAAAACGTAAATGATCTGGCGCTGATACTGACTGAATCTTTGCAGAATATGCAAATGCAAATGTCTCCATCCAATGCCATGTGCCAAAATCCGGGAAATCAATCCGGTTCTGTACCGATGGATAAAATTACGGAGGGACAGAAAAAAGTCACAGAGGAAATGAAAAATATGGCCAAAGAGCGGCAGGAAGGTCAGGGGCAAAACGGACAATCGAGCAAGGATTTTGCTCAGATTGCGGCTCAGCAGGCAGCGATGCGTAAAATGTTGCAGGAAAAACAACAACAGTTGATGGAACAGGGCAAAGGTTCCAAACAACTTCAGGAATTGATCGATATGATGGATCAAACCGAAACAGACCTGGTCAATAAAAAACTGACCAATGAAATGATGGAGCGTCAGCAAGAAATACTGACTCGTTTACTGGAAGCCGAAAAAGCGGAGAGACAACAGGAAATGGATGAACAACGGAGGTCTGAAGAAGCAAAAAACATAGCCAAAACTCTTCCACCGGATCTGCAGGAATACCTCAACCAAAGGAGAGAAGAAATAACACCCTACCAGAAACTTTCTCCGTCTTTGAAACCTTATTACAAAAGACTTGTCGAAGAATATTATGATGAACTGAAAAACCGATAAAGTTTTGGCTAAACTCGTTCTTTCGTCAGAATTGGAAAATATCGCCCTGATTGACCAATTTATCTACAATCTAAAAAAAATATATCAGATTGATAATGAAAAATTTGTAGATATCCGGCTATCTATTTTAGAAGCTGTCAACAATGCGATTATTCATGGTAACCAGCTTGATTCTTCGAAAAATATTCTGATCACGGAAGAAATGGTTGAGAATATGCTTTTGGTATATATTGAAGACCAGGGGAAAGGATTTGACCCTTCCAAGGTAGAGGATCCCACCCGCAAAGAAGATCTTTCACAGCCAGGGGGGCGCGGAATCCATCTGATGCGTCACCTGTCTGATCAACTCGATTACCTCAAAAACGGTAAATCCGTCTTACTTCGTTTTCAAATCTGATATGGCCATCCAATTTCATGTAAAATCCGTTCCTTTTGACTGGGACCGGGAAGATGTAATTCGACCCTGGATCGAAAGTACTATTCACACAGAATTGCCTTCGGTCTCAATCGGTGAAATATCGATCGTGTTTTGCTCGGACGAGTATCTGCTGGACATCAATCGTCGATATCTGGACCATGATTATTATACCGATATTATTACGTTTCCATTCTCAGACCAGCCTTTATCTGCTGATTTGTACATCAGTGTGGAGCGCGTTAAAGAAAATGCTTCTGACCTCGGTACAGAGTTCGCAGATGAACTAGCCCGGGTTATTATTCACGGAATTTTACATTTATGTGGTTACCAGGATTCCTCTCCCGATGAAAAACGACAGATGAGAAAAATGGAAAATCATTATCTTACCATGCTTACTTCAGTATGAACCGAATCTTATTAGTATGCCGGGCATTAATTTCGTGATATCACAAGTTCCTAAAAACGAGCTTGTAGATGCTACATGTGAAAAATATAATGGTCTCTGTTACTTTTTTTGCTGAAAAAAAGTAACCAAAAAAGCAGCCCTCTGCAAAGGCGCCCTAGCTCACGCACAAGCTTCAGCTCAAAAAATGCTAACCCACCTTGAAGACGGAGCTTCAAGT
>CALGAA010000275.1 GCA_937952445.1 uncultured Bacteroidota bacterium
AAATTCCTAACCATAGCAACTACAGAACCCTTAATAATACTGCATCATATGCATTCCTTAGGAATATGAGATAGGAATTCCTTGATCCATATTCCCCTTCAAAAAAAAAGCTTTAGCCCTTTTGCAAGAACTAAAGCTATCATGTAATCCAAAAATATCGGTCCGAAGACCAAATCTTTATCCAAAGTCGTCGAATGCAATGTTTTCTTCCGGTACTCCCAGATCATCAAACATTTTCAAACAGGCATCCAACATTGGGCCGGGACCACAAAGGTAGTATTCCACTTCCTCAGGTTCCGGGTGGTCTTTGAGATAATTATCGTACAAAGCCTGATGAATGAATCCGGTAAACCCGTCTCCTTCCGGATCATCAATGCTTTTTTTAACCTTCCAGTTATCCTCTTCCAGTGCAGCAGACAATGCGATATTGTACTGGAAATTGTCAAATTCTTCTTCCAATTTTCGGAAATGATCCGTATAGAACAACTCGCGCTTGGATCGTCCACCGTACCAGTATGAAATTTTTCGTTTGCGCTCATTCTGGGTGTGGAACAAGTGGAATAAGTGTGAACGCAACGGGGCCATACCAGCTCCCCCCCCGATATAGATCATTTCCTTATCGGTATCCTTGATGAAGAACTCACCGTATGGACCAGAAATGGTCACTTTGTCGCCTGGTTTCAAATCAAAAACATAGGAGGAACAGACTCCCGGATTGACATCCGCCCACGTGTTGGTCTTTCTGTCAAATGGAGGGGTGGCAATCCGAATATTGAGCATTACGATATCCCCTTCTGCCGGATGGTTGGCCATCGAATATGCCCTAAATTGAGGCTCGTCGTTGACCATTTTCAGATCCCACAATTTCCAATCATCCCATTCACTCTTGTATTTATCTTTCCCGGCCGGATCGTCAGGAAGTGGGGAAATATCGAAGTTTTTAAATTCCACAACCGTTTCAGGAACGTCGATCTGAACGTATCCTCCCGGTTCAAAATCAAGCGTCTCCCCTTCAGGCAGTTTCACGATAAACTCCTTAATAAACGAAGCCACGTTGTAATTGGAAACCACTTCGCATTCCCATTTTTTAATCCCGAAGATTTCCTCAGGAATACCGATTTCCATGTTATCGCGGACTTTCACCTGGCAGGCCAGTCTCATTTTACCCTCCGCATCTTTCCGGCTAATGTGGTTAAGTTCGGTGGGTAAAATATCACCGCCTCCCTCGTAGACGTGACATGTACACATCGCACAGGTTCCCCCTCCACCACAAGCTGAAGGCAAAAATATGTTTTGATCCGCCAGACTGGTTAAAAGCGACGAACCGGGTTGAACCAAAAGAGGATTTTCCTTATCGCCGTTGATAACAATTTCAACATTGCCTTCCGGGACCAATTTTTTTCGCGCAAATATCAGCATCAACGCCAGGAGCAATATCAAAATACTGAACACCAAAACGGCGTATATGATGACTGAAAGATCTAATAATACTATCATGATATTTCTTTCTATCGTTTAATTAAATGCATTGGGATCAATACCCAGCAAACTCATAAAGGCAATTCCCATCATTCCGGTCAATAAAAAGGCCATCCCCAGGCCCCGCATCGGTGCGGGCACGTCAGAATACGCCATTTTCTCCCGAATAGCTGCAAGGGCGATAATCGCCAGGAACCAACCAAATCCTCCACCGAGACCGAAAGCAACGGATTCACCAAAGGTATATTCCCTGGCCACCATAAAGAGTGAACCTCCTAAGATGGCACAGTTCACCGTAATCAGGGGAAGGAAAATACCCAAAGCATTGTAAAGCCCAGGTGAGAATTTTTCAATGACCATTTCGACCAATTGAACCATCGAAGCGATGACCGCAATGAAAAGGATGAGTCGCAAGAATGTTAAATCAACGCCAAAAAGACCTTCAGGACTCAGAATGTATGTGGTAATCAGCCAGTTGATGGGTGCTGTTATCCCCAGAACAAAGATTACAGCCAGTCCCAGTCCAAATGCAGTTTTTACAGATTTGGACACGGCCAAAAACGAACACATTCCCAGAAAATATGACAGAATCAGATTTTCAATGAACGCCGATTTGATAAATATATTAATATATTCCATAATATTTTATTTTATTGCCAGACATTTAGGATACATCGATTAATTTTGCATTTCGGGTTCGCTGGATCCAAATAATTCCAGCAATAAGAAACATCGCAGCCACCGACAATACCATCAAACCATTGGGCTGGTACCAGCTAAACCACGAGCCGATTCCCGAGGTGGCTGTCGTATTGATCATGTAGTCGGGCGTGGGTCCGATCAACTGCAGGGTACCAAATGGGGAACCCGCAAACAATGTCCCTTTACCAAACAATTCCCGGAACAACCCGACGATCAGCAATATCGCCCCATAACCCAGTCCGTTTCCAATACCGTCTAAAAAGGACGGCCAGGGTTTATTTGCCATCCCAAACGCTTCCAGTCGGCCCATGATAATGCAATTGGTAATAATCAATCCAATGAAAACCGACAACTGCTTGTATACCGTAAAGCTTGCAGCCTTGAGAATCAATTCGACGATTGTCACCAAAGTCGCAACGATAACTAACTGAACGATCATCCGCACCGATTTGGGAATCCTGGTTCGCAGCATCGATGTAAATAAGTTGGAAAATGCCAATACGAATATCACCGCAACGGTCATTACGAACGATGGATAAATCAAAGTAGTAACAGCCAAAGCGGAACACACTCCGAGAACTTGAACCGTTATGGGATTGTCATCGTCCAGGGGGTCGGTCAACAGTCGCCGTTCCTTTTTACCAAATTCAAACAGTTTCCGTTTTTCCTTACCCGATTCTTTTTCTTTTAATATAGTTTCAGCCATGACGTCTGATTTTATTGTTCCTGAATTTTCTCAAAATACGGCTGGTAGTTTTCAAGGCCTCGCTCAAGCATTGCCGTGACACCATTCATCGTAATAGTAGCTCCGGATATCGCTTCCACCTGATGCTCTGGTTGTTGAATTATTCCTTTTACGACCTCAATGGAGGTTAGATTGCCCTGATCGTTGTATATTTTCTTACCTTCAAAACTTTCCGGGAAGGTAGGATTATCTTTTATTTCTGCCCCAAGGCCAGGAGTTTCACCAGCATGATCAAAACTCGCTCCGGCGACGGTATTGAGGTCTTCCTCTAAAGCCAGGCTACCCCAGATGGCATCCCACAAACCCTGTCCACGTACGCTGATAATGTAGATCTTGGAACCGTCGTCCTTGTTGTAGATATACAGTGGATAACGCTGTTCAGCTTTGGGCTTTTTGTACTCTGTCTCCAACAATACCTCGTCCGCATTGACCCCCTCCACGACATTTCCTTCAGCATCGATGACCACATTATCGATTTGGGTATCGAATATATCCTGAACTTCCTGTGCAGACATGTCGTTTACCGGGGTATCAAACTCGTCCGAAATGGACAAAAGGACACTTTTCTTGTTGTAAACCGCCTCATTTAGATCATGAATCGGTTTTAAGGCTGTGTTCATGCCTGCCAAAATTAAGGCGACCACCACGGTCATGATCAGCACAAAGGTTACTATGTATTTGGTTGTATCACGCACTTTTCAATCGTTTTTTCATGTTAGACTCTATTATGTAATGGTCGATTAGTGGCGCCATCGTGTTCATAAACAAGATAGCCAACATCCAACCTTCCGGGTAAGCCGGGTTGATGATCCGAATGATCATACCGATCATACCAATCAGAAAACCATATATGAATTTTCCAAAATTAGTTCCCGAAGCCGTGACCGGATCAGTGGCCATAAAAACAATCGCGAACCAAAAGCTACCCATCAAAAATTGATCTTGCCATGGAACATTCATAAATTCGGTAGCACCCCACAAATTAAACAACATAGACATTACTACTGCTCCGACCAAACCACTCAGCATAATCCTCCAACTTCCAATCTTTGTTACTAACAACACCAAAGCTCCAATAATGATCAATGGTTTTGACGTTTCTCCGATAGAACCCGGAATGGTTCCCCAAAACATCTGACTTGAGGAATACACTTCGGTGACCCTTTCCCATCCACCTTCAAAAGCCAGAGCCATAGGTGTGGCACCAGTAAAGCCATCGATGATCGAAGCCGAAGGATCAAATTGGGCCCAGCCAAACCAGCCGAAAAGGGTATTGAAAAAAGAGGTTTGCCACCACCCGTAATCCACCTGTGCTCCGGGAAGAATCTGTTCAAAACCTGCAATCCAAACCTGATCACCTGCAATGGTCGTTGGGTAGGCGAAGAAAACAAATGCCCGCGCAAGTAAGGCCACGTTCCAGATATTCTTGCCGGTACCACCGAAAGCTTCCTTTCCCATAAATACCGCAAATGCCACAGCCAAACACAAAATCCATATAGGCAGATCCGGGGGCATAATCAAAGGAATCAATGCTCCGGATACCAGAAATCCTTCCTCGATGGAATGCCCTTTTCGCCAGGCGAAATAAAATTCAACCCCGAGTCCCACCACGTGGGTCCATATAAAGAGCGGCAACAACTTAGTCAGACCATAGGCCAATTTAAGATGAAAACCTTCGAGAAACCCGGTATGCATGCCAAGCGCCACAAAGTGCTGATGACCGATATTGTAGGTTCCGAACAGGTAGCACAATTGCAGTGCGAGAACCACAATGACCATCGTTCTCTTCAGATCTATCCGATCCCGAATCTGTACACCGGCAGGTGTTGTAGTTTCATTTGGGGCAAAAAGAAAGGTAAAAAAGCCATCGTACAGGGTATGGGCCAGCGTCCCCTTTTTGGGCTCATTTTCTTTAATAAATTTAAGCAGTTTGTTCATGCTCGATAATTCCGTTCATTATTAATTTGACCAATCCTGGTATGATTAAGCTTCCAAATGCATAAAATCCAATCCACCCCGAAGAATCGATTGTATGGGTTGCTTGGAAGTACATACAAATTCACACAGTGCTACGTCTTCTTCAACCAATTCATATATTCCCAATCCCTCCATGCGATCAATGTCCTGAGCCAATATCGCTTTGAATAAGTGCATGGGATGGGTATCGACAGGTAAAACTTCTTCGTATTGGCCCGTCATGACAAAAGCACGTCGCTCCCCATGGGTATTCGTATCTACATTAAATTTCATCCCCTTAAACAAAAAATTGGGAAATGTATGGGATGCACTCGGCCGCATCGTTTGCGGAATCAACCAGCCAAACATTTCATAGTGATCTCCTTCCGGAATAATGGTCACCTGATCATCATAGAAATTCAGGAACGGATTCTCATCTTTTTTCTGACCGGTCAAGACATTCCCTGATATAACTCGCAAAGAAGAATCTTCAAATTCAGTAGAAACCATTTCGCTGAGGTCAGCGCCAGCATACGTTCTTACATACCGGGGACTCTCGGCTCCATTTCCTGCAACATTCACTACTCTCCGGGCGTCGTACCGATCCAGCAAAAACATATTCCCCAGCGTGATTAATTCCTGCACCCCAATCGTCCAGACGATATCGCCTTTTTTAATCGGTGCGATGTGGTGTATCTGAATGCCCACATTCCCGATCGGGTGCGGCCCGCTAAAATAATGTTTCTCAACGCCAGTCAAGCCCACTAATTCTGCGGGCAACTCAACTCCCTGGCGTCCATCCATCCCCATATACACTTTGCCGTCGGTCAACCGGTTCAACACGTCGATGCCTTTTTGCATGGCCTCGTAGCGACCGTCAATTTTGACCTCCATATTACCGGAAAGAGGTGCACTGTTGAAGGTGGATATAAAAATATCCCGGGGATCCCCTTCACTGTCAGGAAGGATGTTGTAGGGGCGCTGCCGGAATAAAGGCCACCCCCCGTTTTTCTTTAAAAATTCCCGGATGGTTGCCCGATCGGCCGTTTCCACATCGGGGCTATTGAGTTTTCTGAATTTGATGTCCCGGTCAGCCAAAACCACCACCTGGTGGATGGCACGTTTGGGTCCCCGAACTATACCAGCCATTTCACCACTCACCGGTGACACAAAAAATACGTCCGGATGCTTTTTATCGAAAAACAGTGGATCTCCGGCGAGCAATTCCGATCCGTCTTCCGGGACGATTTTGGGGATCGGTAAAATGTCGTGGTAGTTAATGGGCTGTAAGGCGTATCTACTCGTGTGTATGTCTTCAATATTTTCTTCAGACTCTCCCTTAAGCAGGATATCCATCCCTTTTTTGATCTCAATATGATTGATGGTTGTCTCTTCGCCATCTTCGTTTTCCTCCACGATCTGGCGTACTTTTTTCCCACTCATTGCCGTCGCATATACGGCGTTGCTACTGGCAATCACGACCACCCCAATAACCAATACTCCAAGGATAAGCAATATCCCGATGGTCAACATATCGCCGTCGTTTATTCCCTGACTATATCCCGCATGAATCGAGGTCAAAAGGAAGAATATTGTCATTCCGGAAACAATCAGAGACTTGGGAAAAAGCAGCTTTTTATTCATGCTCATATGATGTCATTATAAACTCCCACAAATATAATTTCGTTTAAAATATTTGAAAAATTCATTCGTGATACCCCGTTAGTTTATACTAAATCTAAATACCCTGAAGTTTTCATGCCGCAAAGCTACTACTCTGCCAGTCAATTCACAAATTAAATGAAGTATTTCATTCCGATGTATGTTTAGTTTTTTGACCAATTCATCCAATCTCCGGGATTCGTTAGGTAGCGAGTTGGATCGCATTCAAATAAAGGTTTTTTCAACAATATCATGTTGGGTTTCGGCGAAATAGAAAACGAATTCAATTCCCATCCCCCTTTCTTTTCAAACGAACGCCCAATGAGGGTGACCAGCCCAAAACGGGGTGGAACTGAGTGCTGATAACAGATTGGAAACCAGCGCCCAGCGGCACAGCAATCCCCAGCCCATACCGGGCCGGATAAATCTGAAACGCACCGAATATTTCCAATTTTTCAATGATCTTTTGACGGATTCCAACCACAGGCTCCCAGGATGAATCACCATATCCCAGCACAAAATACATTCGGGTTTGGCTTGCCCATTCCAAATAAGAGGCCAGATGCGCGGCAAAGCTTTGATGATGAGCCGGAGCTCGCCATGGCATCAATCCTGACAAACGAAATGCCAGGCCCCAGGATTCAGCATCGTACGAAGCGGCCACGGCTGTCGTTCCACTCCAGGGCCGCCCCTCATCAGCCACCCGGGCACGCAGTACGCGTTGGCTGACTCCAATACCCATGCGCTCCCCCAGTTTCCTTCCCACCCCCACTCCATATTCAGACAAGCGGTAGTCCGGATTACCGAGGGAAACCACCGATACACCAAACCCAAAATTGCCCGGCAAAGCACTAACCACATGGAGCCCTATCGAAAAAACATCAAATCCACTGAACAAAGACTGGCAGTTGGCCGAGATACCCGGACTGGAAACGTCAGGCAGAATGGAGGGTTGAATAATAGCTCCGTCCGCGTCGGCATCAAACCGATCTGCGTTGAGCAGGGCGGCATTGTACGCTGAAGTAAAAGGATTAATTTGGCTAAAACTATAAAAAGGACTGATCCACAGCAAGGTATATATAATCATTCCTTTCAGCAACACCCCTTGTGGATCGGGCAGAACGGACTGGTTTTTTCCGAAATAAAGAACCATGCGTTAAGATACATAATAGTTTTGATATATTTGTTACCTGTAGAGCAGGAATGACATGGCATTTGAAAGCAGACATATCAGAAATCGGAAAAAAGGCGGGGGGCTGATGATCCGCACCGGGATGATGGCGGCCATTTTGGTCGGCCTGGTGGTGACGATGCGCCAAATATCGGGAAACGTGGCGGATCTGTTCTTCCCGGAAGATCCCATCGGAACGGAAGTGGTTCATTACTGGCCGGAAAGTTCCCTGCCCGTCATACACCATTCAAGTTTTAGCCTGGGGTACGATGAAAAGCACGAGCAGGCGCGGTGGGTGGCTTACGTACTGACCCGGGAACAGCTCGACCGAAAATTTGTCAAACGTACAGATTGGTTCGAAAAAGACGAATCGGTCCCGACCGGAAGCGCCGATTTCTACGATTATAAAGGGAGTGGTTATACAAAAGGTCATCTCGTTCCTTCCGCTGACCGGGCCTGGAGCCGGGAAGTGAACCAGGAGACATTTTTAATGAGCAACATCAGCCCGCAGGAGTATCATTTCAACGCCGGGGTATGGCGTGAAC
>CALGAA010000276.1 GCA_937952445.1 uncultured Bacteroidota bacterium
CGATTCGCCCGACCGGTTACAGGTTTCTGATCCGCTGGCCCGCGCCTGTGGAATCATTCTCATCGGTCATCCTCAGGCTACGGTACGCCCTTTCGATTTGGCGGATAAATGGCGGATCTCCGTGTCCGTTCCGGGGTTTTTGGAGATCGAATGGACAGATCAACGCCCTCCGCTGAGGATCATTCATACCCCCTTTGCCAATGAATACCGGATGAAGACCTATCTCGGATCCGAAAATCTGGAAGAAGAATTGCGTCAGGTACTCCAGAATCACTGGCAATCCCTCGTGGATCAGTACTGCGATGCAAACGGTGTGAATGTGCTGATTTCCCACTTGTTTGTGGTCGAACGCAATCAACCACTGCCCGAAGAACCAGACGGGGAAAAACCGATCGTCATCGGAAATGCCCAGGTAATCTATTCCGATAATCTCCCCACCGGTATCCAATACGCTGCATTGGGCCATTTGCACCGATACCAGGTGGTAAAAGGACGTGACTATCCCATCGTGTACAGCAGTAGTCCGCTGTGTTATAGTTTTTCGGAAAGCGGACAGACCAAATATGCCGTACTGGTACAGGTAGGACCAGGGGAGAAGGCTCACATAGAAAAGTTCCCCTTTTCAAGCGGAAAGGAATTGCACCGTGTCCGGTTTGAATCGGTGGATCAAGCCGTTGAATGGTTGGGAAACAATCCGGATGGTCTGGTCGAACTGACCCTGATGACGGAGCAATATCTTACTGCTTCAGATAAGAAACGTTTGTATGAGGTGCACCAGGGAATCGTGACCATTATCCCTGATATCCAGGCCGATGCTTCAGGTGGGGAGCTCGGGCCTCATATCCGTTTGGATCAATCGATGTCCGAATTATTTAAAGATTATTTTCATTTCCGTAACGGACAGGATCCATCTCCTGAATTGATGGATTTGTTTCGTGAGATTCAGTCACAAACCGAATTATGATACCTGTAAAACTGACACTCCAGGGGATATATTCCTACCAAAGTACACCCCAGTCGATCGAATTTGGCCCGCTGCTTGATGCCGGTAATTTTGGCATTTTTGGCGCGGTAGGATCTGGAAAATCCACCATTCTCGAAGCGATCAGTCTGGCGTTGTATGGCGATATTGAACGGCTCAATAAACGCGACGAGCGCAATTACAATATGATGAACCTCAAATCGGATCGGTTAATGATTGAATTTGAGTTTCGCAACTACAACGGCGAATTGTTCCGATTTGAATGTGAGGGACGGCGAAACAGCAAAAACTTTCGCGATGTACCCACCTACAGACGCAAAGCATCCCAATGGGCCGATTCCCGGTGGGTTCCAATGGATCATGCCGACGGCGAAAAGGTGACCGGTATTTCGTACCAGAATTTTAAGCGTACGGTCATCGTACCTCAGGGGCATTTTCAGGATTTTCTGGGTCTGACACCAGGCGACCGCTCCCAAATGCTGCAAGAGCTTTTTCACCTGGACAAATACGATTTGTCAGAACGGACAAAAAAGTTGGTGGATCAAAACCTGGAGGCACTTCACCATATTCAGGGCCAACTCGTGGGATATGAACAGGTGACCAGCGAAAATATCGCTGAAGCCGAAAAAGACTTGCTGGGTATTCGGGAACAACTGGAGAAAAACAATGAGTCACTCCAGCGATTGAAGGAGCAGGTGGAGCAATCGACCCAACTCAAACAATTGTGGGACCGCCAAAAAGAACAAAATAGCCGGTACCATTCCCTGAAAGAACAGGGAGAAGAAATTCGTCAGACCCGACACCGGATTCGATTGGTCCAGGAGGCCAGGGAAAAGTTTTCTTTTCGATTTTCCCGAATAGATGCGCTTCGCCAGTCCGTGGATCAAATGGACCGGAAAATTCAAAACCTGACCGCGCAGGAAGAGAAAATGAAAAAGCGGGTGGAAGAGGTTGCTGTTCGGTATCAGGCTTTGCAAAAAGCAGTGGACCAACACGAACATCATGGCGAAATATCGAGGCAGTATGCTCTGGCGTCGAAATGGTCCATTTTGCATGAAGATCTCCAAACCATCCGGTCTAGGGTGGAGAAAGGAAATGAGGTCGTGCTCAACCTTCAAAAAGACATTACGACAAAACAAAGCGAGATTTCCTCGATTGAGAAGGAGCTCCAATCACAATACACCGGAATAAAAGATCGGGAATTGCTTTTACAGCTCAAAAATGGATTTAATCGGATGACCGAGCTGCGAAATCAATTACAGAAAATCCAGTTGCGACAGAGCAAGAGCAATCAAAAAATGGAAGCTGACCTTGCAGATTTTTGTGAGAAATATCATGTGAAATGGCTCGAATCTGAAAATGCACCGGACGTATCGAGTCTCGATGCCCGACTGGAAGAGTTACAACGACTTTTGGAAAAATCTAATCAAAATTTGAACGAGCTCAATATCCAATCAGAGTTGGCCAGGTACGTGGCTCAACTAACATCGGGTGAGGCCTGTCCCCTATGCGGATCAACTGATCATCCCGCTCCGGCCCATATCGCCTCGGTCGAAAATCAAATGGCCTCGATCACCCGGGAAATCAAGACCAGAGAAGAAGAAATCAGAAAACTGCAAGCCGGGCTGGTGGAGTGGAATAGCCTGAAGAAAAGCATCCGGCAGCACGAAGAAAACCAAAAGCACGATTTGGAGGAACGGAACCAATTGGATCTCAGCCGAAAGGAATTGGAAGACATGCTACTGCCCCATCAGGAAAAATATCCCGATGCCACGGCAGTGACGACGGCCCTGGAAGAAACAGAGCGAATTCTTTCCATGATCCAGTCCCTGGAAGCCCGCTTAAAGTCCATTCGTCAAACAGTGGGAGAGGAGACGGAAAAACTGGATTCTTACCGTTCTAAAATTGCTGAGATCAAGAATTTGGCGGAAAGAAAAGGTGGTGAACTGGAATCAGTCGAAACCCAGCTCAGTGAAACCGTGAAAATGGAACTGAAATCCCGGACACCGGAAGATTGGAAAAGGCGTTCGGAATCCCTGTTGCACCAAATCGAGCAGGAAAAGGCAGATTTCCGGGCAATCGCAGCGGAGCGTGACCGTGTTTCACAAGAGCATACTCAATTAAAGACAAACCTGGAGAATTCCCGATCGTACCGGGATAGAGAAGCCAGTCAGCTTGCCGAGGCGGAAAAAATGTTGATGGAAGTTCTTGAGCAATCCAGTTTTGAATCGGTCGAATCGATCAGGGAAGTATTACAACTCGATGTTGATGTAGATTCAGAGTTGGATCGGATTGCAAAATACGACCGGGATGTGCACGTGTTGGAAGTTTCCCTCGCCGAACTGAAGGCGCAGATCGGGGAGCGAGTTTTTGATTCCAGGGCTCACGATGAATTGATAACTCAATTTACGACCAGGGAAAAAGAATTGGCCCGGGACCGGGAACAGGCGATGTATCAGACCAAAAGGCTGGAGGAACTACGCAAGCGGCTCGATGAGAAGAAAAAATTGGAAGAGCAGCGAGATGTGCTTCAACTCCGTGGTGAAAATCTGAAGGTATTGGAGGGGTTGTTTAAAGGGAAGAAATTTGTGGATTACGTCAGTACCGTTTATCTACGGGAGATTTGTGAAATTGCCAACCGACGGTTTCGAAAACTGACCAACAACCATTTTGCTCTGGTACTGGGAGAGGATAACCAGTTTTTAATTCGGGATTTTCTACACGATGGCCAGATAAGGAGTGTGAAAACGCTTTCAGGAGGGCAGGTTTTTCAGGTGTCTTTATGTCTTGCCCTGGCACTGGCAGAGAGTATCCAAAGCCGAAATCATACCCAACAAAATTTCTTCTTTCTCGATGAGGGATTTGGAACTTTGGACGGAGATGCTTTGCGGATGGTCATGGAGACATTGAAGTCGCTACGGCAGGAAGGACGGGTAGTGGGGTTGATCTCGCACGTGGAGTCCATGCAGCAGGAAATGGATATGTATCTGCATATCGTTAATGATCCGGAAAGGGGAAGTCAGATCAAGAAAAGTTATTGATGCCGGAAATAAGAAGTTTTACGGTTTCGGGAAAGAAAGACCCGGTTTTTTGGCTTTAATAAGGTCTCTTTAGATTTAATCATTTGTCTGAATACCAGTTCAATATGGTTGGTATTCGGAGATGTTTAGACCCACGTTATTTGTAATTATCTAAAAAAATTCACATACCATTTCTTCCAGATTTTCCTGCCTGGTACTCATGGGAGTGTGCTCGTTCATAGAAAGCGGTTTCAGGCGTTTACCGCTCAGTCCACATAAAAGAAATCGGCGATAATCTGATCCGCCAGCGCCTGACCGGAAAGGGAGAGGGTGACATTTTCACCCTTTTGGGTAAGGAAACCCTGGTCCAGCCCATGCCGGAGTGCCTGGTAGAATTCCTGTTGGATTTCTTCGTTAAATGTTTCGACCACGGATGTCTCGATCCCCCACATGGTTCGCAATCCGGTCATCAGATATTCGTTGTAGCGATCTGCTTCACTCAAATTTTCGGTTTCCCAAAAAACATCGTGCGAATCCAGTGCGGATACATACTTGCGGTTATCCGCCACGTTCCAGCGACGGCGAAACCCATCATACGAATGGGCAGAGGGACCGATGCCGATATAAGGTTTGTTTTTCCAATAGTTGGTATTGTGAACGGCCATTCTTCCAGGTAAAGCATAATTGGAAATTTCATAATGGATATATCCGCTGTCCATTAAATATTCCCTGGCCGCATAGTATTGGTCCAGTGCGGTCTGATCATCAGGTAGTTCCAATAATCCTTTTCGGAGCATATAATGGATAGCGGTTCGCTCCTCTATCGTCAGGTTGTAGCACGAAATGTGATCTATGGGATATTCCAACATCGTAGAAAGATTGGTCTGCCATTTCTCCAGGGTCGATCCGGGTAACCCAAAGATGAGGTCGGCCGAGACCGCTTCAAAACCCACCTGAAATATGCGATCCAGTGCTTTTCGGGCCTCCAGGGCATCGTGGGATCGGTTCATGACCCGCAGGTCGTCGTCATGAAAAGATTGAATCCCGATACTGATTCGTCGAACCGGGGTATGCCGTTTCAGATCGAGCAGGTAGGGCGTGCTGAGATCGTCGGGGTTGCATTCAATGGTCACTTCCTTCAATTGAACCTGATCATTAATCGAAGTTATTTTTGAAAACAATGCTTCTATATCATGGGGGGTCCAAAGAGAAGGTGTGCCTCCGCCCAGATAGATGGTTTCAATTGGAAGGCTTGAAATTTCCGCTGCCCGCAGGTCGATTTCTTTTAAAAGTGCGCGTTGCATATCGGGGAGACCCCGTAAATTGGTCGAAAAATGAAAGTTGCAATAGCTGCACTTTTGCTTGCAAAAAGGGATATGGATATAAATTCCAGCCACAGATATAGAGGTTGTTGACAGATTTACGTTAATTGAAGAATCCAATGACAAAACGATTCGTATATATCATCTTCTTGCTCGTATGCCCATTATTAATGTGGCGAATCTTGAGTTTCTACCGGTATTTCTGCGATTTTATAACCAACTCCTCCCTTTCTTTGGTCGGTAGGTCAGTTTACCCGGCAAAAGCCTTTTGTAATCTCAGAAAAGGGTGGCATCCCTCTTTCGATTTGCCAAAAAATAATTTGAAAAATCATTTCAGGCACTTATCATTCGCCGCACTTGGTTTACTAATGGCAAAGGTATCATTTTGCCAGGAGAACCCCATCGGTGTTTTTGAAATAAAGGGATGTAGTACGCTGGATGAGAATAGGTTGGATACTATGAACAGCATTTCAGAGATTATGTTGGTATTGTTCCGGGACGGGTATCCGTATGCCATGGTTGACAGCAGTGTTTCCGGAGCAGACGGGCGTACGGTATATCAAATCGTCTGTGGTCCGCGGTTTCGATATGTCGAAGTCAACTGGACGGGGGACCAGATAGATACCTTATCGCTTGCTCTACATACCAACCGGGTTTACCGGTGGGAAGAGGTGATGGTTCCCCGTCAGGACGTTCTGATCCGCCTGGCCA
>CALGAA010000277.1 GCA_937952445.1 uncultured Bacteroidota bacterium
CGCTCTCTGCTCTTCGCTCTCACTCTGTGCTGACAGCGGCAAGCTGTCAGCTATCTGCTACCATGATCCACCGGCTCCGCCGCCACCGAATCCACCACCGCCAAAGCCACCGAAACCGCCGCCACCAAAGCCACCACCTCCAAAGCCGCCGCCGCCTCCGAATCCACCACCCCCACCGATGATAATGGGTCCATGCCATCCTCTGCGGTTGATATGTCCGCCACCACCGCCACGACCACCAAATGCTATTACGATGATGGCGATCACAATGATGAGCATAATAATCGAGCCAATAGGGATCCCATCATCCGGTCCTTCCCGTTCAATGCCCTCAAAAGTACCGGCCAGAATCTCGGAAATCACCCGGGTGCCTTCCTTTAGCCCGGCATAGTAATCTCCTCGCCGGAAATGCGGAATCATATACCGGTCAATGACCCGGCGGGCCTGTACGTCCGTAAGGTAACCTTCAATCCCCCATCCTGTCGCGATAAACACCTGCCGGTCGCGATCCGAAATGGTAATCACAATCCCGTTATCTTCTCCTGCCTGGCCGACACCCCACTTATCACCCAATTCGTAACTGAACTCTGAAATATCGTAATTACCCAGTTCCCGAACGGTGACCACGACAATCTGAGACGACGTGCTGTCATCATAAGCTACCAGTTGGCTCTCGAGGTCTGCCCGCTGGCTACTGGAAAGCAAATTTGCAAAATCATTCACCAACCGGGGAGGATTCGGAGGATCAGGGATTTGTGCTCCGGCTATACCGACCAGTCCGATCCAAATGAGGGCTATCCACACCATCCTCATCACTCCCGGAAAGTCTTTTCGTTTAACCCTCATCAAAATAAATTTCATCGTCCAGCTCGTTTACATCTTCCTTCTTTTTGGGAAAGTATTCAGCCATTCTTTCGCCGGCCAACCGGATCGCTGTCTGTAGCCCCAGTACATACTCGTCTTTTCTAAAATGACTTTTTAAAATTTCCAATTCCTCTTCCCAAAATTGATCCCCTACTTTCGCGTGAATGCCGGAACCTCCCAAAATGGCGCACTCGTGATCACCAAATGCCACATAAAACAATACAGCATTGCCTTCGGTCGTCTCTTCCATCCGGAGCTTTTTGAAAGCGCGGAATGCCCGCTCCATCACCGTCATGTTTTTGGTAGAACGCTCAAAATATACCCGGATTTCACCCGATGTATTGCTCTCAGCGTCCCGGATGGCCGCAACGATGGCTTGTTTTTCTTCCCTGGAAAAATATTCGCTGATCAATCCAAATTTCATCCAAAGTCAATTTCAGGAACGTTTTGGCTTCCTTCCTGCGCTTTGAAATACCCTTTCTCCCCAAATCCGAAAAGACCAGCCATCAGGTTGGTGGGAAACTGTTTGATGTATGTATTGAAACTCTGAACCTGCTGGTTGAAATCATTCCGCGCTTTGTTGATCCGGTTTTCTGTTCCTTCGATCTGGACTTGAAAATCCCGGAATGCCTGCGTGGTTTTCAATTCCGGATATCGTTCCACCGACACAAGTAATCGGCTAAATGCACCGCTGAGCTGATCCTGGGCATTTTGAAATTCAGCAATTTTTTCTGGTGTCAAATCGTCAGCATCGATATTGAGACTGGTGGCCCTGCTCCTGGCTTCAATGACCGAATTGAGGGTTTCCTGTTCAAAATCGGCGGAACCCTTGATGGTATTTACCACACTGTTGTACAGATCAGCCCGTCGTTGATATTGAGTTTCAACCGTAGACCAGGCCGACTCCACGCTTTCTTCCATCGTGACCATTTTGTTATAACTGCCCGAAAATGTGTTGTAGAGAATCAACCCCAGGACGACGACAATCGCGATAATAATAAGGGACGATTTTTTCATGTTTGAAATTTTCTTTGTGATAAATAACTAAATTTAGGAATACGAAAATACGGGGAAAAGTTTCAAGAATAAGGGGAAAGCTCCATTAATTTACCCAAATGTCATGCAGTTTCGATTAATATAGACTTTTTATCGATCAGCACACATTCGCCTGCTTACGATTTTGTCAAATCGCCCCAATGTTCTTAATTTGTTTATCATTCCATTATTTTAATCCACCGATGTGAACCGGATCATATACCGTCTCTTCGCTGAAAACCAAACCCAGATTCCGGGGTATTTTAACCTGGTCATGGCGACCGGTATCGTCAGTATTGCTGCCTGGATGCTCGGGTTCAATCTGGTCGGGTATGCCTTGTTCTATTTCAATGTCGTAGCGTATATCGTCCTGCTGGTTCGTTTTTTCTACAAGTTGACAACTGCGTTTGATCAGGTACTGACCCAATTGGCCCATCACCGGACGGCCCCGGCTTATTTTACCATCATCGCCGCCACGGGCATCTTTGGGGTACAAACCAAATGGATGGGCTTTGGCCCTGACACCCAATTCAATTTTTGGGGTGTAGCCGTATTTCTGTGGTTGATCATTTCGTACGCTTTTTTTGCATTGATCACGATTTCACGAAACAACCCCGGCATCGAAAAAGGGCTGGACGGGAGCTGGCTGGTCTCGGTGGTTGCCACTCAATCGATCGCCGTCCTGGGCAGTTACCACGCCCTGCCCGACCAGGAAATCCTCATTTTCGCCCTCGTGGCCTTTTTTATGATCGGGTGTCTGCTGTATCTGATCCTGATCACTTTGATCTTTTACCGGTTGATTTTCATGCCGCTTCAGGCGTCACAACTGGAAGCACCGTATTGGATCAATATGGGCGCTGTGGCCATCACCACGCTGGCCGGCTCCCGGCTGATCCCCCATCTGGAAACCAGTCCGTTGACTGAATTATCGCCTTTTTTCAAAGGAATGACCGTCTTTTTCTGGAGTGTGGGGACGTGGTGGATCCCCCTTCTGATCATCCTGGGCATATGGCGCCATTTTTACCATAAAATCCCGTTCCCGTGGACATCCAATGGCTACCGGATATCGTACTGGAGTATGGTTTTTCCCCTGGGTATGTATACGGTTTGCACCCTGGAAATGGCTGAAGTTCTGCACGTACCGTTTTTATCCACTATCCCCTATTATTTCATTTTCATCGCCCTGGCGGCCTGGCTGATGACGGGCGTGGGCATGGTGGCTTCCTGGGTTTCCAAATTCACCTGACCCGAAATCGTTCTGGCGTCTAAATTTCTCCCGACATTTTTTTCATTTGCAACCACGCGTCTTCGACCTTTTCCTCAGGTTGCTGGCACACTTTTTCGCGGCACACGTATATCAAGGTGCGGTTCGGCTGGTATTTGTGTTCCAACAACGGCAGGGTGGTATCGTCCGCTCCTCCGGACAGGAAGGCAAAAGGGAGATATCGTTTGTTGAACGCGGCCAGCACCTCCGCCCAATCATCCCCGACAATGGCCACCTCGTAGGGTGGATGAATGAACCAGGCCATCAAACCGGCCCAATTGGCGAAATACGGCCCCTGCTGAAGCATTTCCTGTTTGACCACCCGCACCATATTTTGGGCCATGTCCAGGTACGTTTTCCGATCCAGAAACGTGCCGAGCATATACAGATTCCGGGCCATTTGGGAATTGGACGAAGGAATGACGTTATCCGGGATTTCCATCTTACGAGCGACCAGTTTGGGATCTAGCCTGGACGTGTAATAAAACATCCACTTTTCCGGCTCGTAAAAATGGTCAATGGCATAGTCGAGAAGGCGCTGTGCTTCCTCCAGCCATTTTTCCTGAAAAGTCGCCTGATAGAGTTCGATAAAACCCGCAATGACAAAAGCATAATCGTCAAGAAAACCATTGATCGTCGATTTCCCATCCTTGTGATTTCGGAACAATCCACCGTCGGTCCTTTTCATTTTATCCAACAAAAATTCGCCGGTTTTAACCGCTGTCTCCCGGTCCTCTTCCCGTCCAAAAGTCCGGAACGCCGCAGCAAATGCCTGCATCATCATTCCGTTCCAGGATGTGAGGATTTTGTCGTCCAGCGCCGGCCGAATCCGTTGATTTCGCATCTCCAGGAGGCGGACATTCGCAACTTCAACCACCTTCGTCCATTCTTTCGCCGGCATATCGTGCAACTGCGCAAACTCCTGAGGACTATACTGCCGATGCAGGATGTTTTTCCCTTCCCAATTGCCTTCTTCGGTCACCTGGTAATAATCGGCCACCAAACCGGCCTGATAACTATGCCCCAGCACCTCCTTCATTTCATCGTAGGTCCAAACATAAAACAACCCTTCCTCGCCTTCACTGTCTGCGTCCAATGCCGAATAAAAACCACCTGATGGGTCCGACATTTCGCGATGAACAAAATCCAGCGTCTGAAAGACCACCTTTTTGTACTGTTCATTCCCCGACACCTGGTATCCATGGCAATAGAGCGAAACCAACTGCGCGTTGTCGTACAGCATTTTTTCAAAATGGGGAACCTTCCAGGTCCGATCTGTGGCGTATCGGGCAAAGCCACCCCCGATCTGATCGTAAATTCCTCCTTCCGCCATCCGATCCAGTGTGACCAAAACAGCCTCCAGCGCTTCGCGGTTATCGGTCAGGACATGATATTGCAATAAAAATTCAAAAGCCGTGGGAAGTGCAAATTTGATGTTTCCCTGATGCCCACCGTATTCCATGTCGATTCGCTCCATCCAGCGGTCCACCAGAGCGTTCAGGTCAGACAGTTGGTGGGGCGAAGGGTCCTGTTCAAACTTAACGATATCGCTGTTTTGAACCCCGGCGGTTAGTTGATTGGCTTGCTGGATGGTCTTTTCGGGGTTATCCCGGACAAAATCGACCATATACCGCAAAAATTCCATCCACCGGGCCCTGGGGAAATAGGTTCCACCGTAGATCGGCCGCCCGTCCGGTAGAGCCAGGCAGTTTAAAGGCCAGCCACCCCGCCCGGTCAGGATTTGAACCGCATCCATATAAATCTGGTCAATATCCGGTCGTTCTTCCCGGTCAATTTTGATGCACACGAAGTGTTCGTTCATATACGCGGCCACCTCCGGGTCGGAAAAACTTTCAGCTTCCATGACGTGACACCAGTGGCAGGCGGCATAACCTATGCTGACCAGGAGCATTTTCTCCTCCTTCCGGGCTTTTTCCAGGGCCTCCTCGCCCCAGGGATACCAATCCACGGGATTGTAGGCGTGCTGGAGCAGGTATGGGCTCGATTCATGAATCAAATGATTTGGCTTTCCGGTAGATTGTTCAGACATGCTTTGGTATTGATTGTGTAAAATGTGGACCGATCAAGAAATGTCACGATCTGAAGGTATTCCTGCCTCCACATTGATGTACATCCCGTTTGATTTCGATCGACGCGATACAGCCTATGCGATCAAAAAGCGGGTATGCAACGTCGAAGCGGCCCTCTTCATGTGGTCTTGACCTTCTTTCCCCGTCTATGGAATTAGAACCGTGATCGGAGGGACATTGTTTTATTTTTATTCGATGGAATTGAATTCACCCAAAGACAGGTCTCCGGTTTCAAAACCACGTCGGAACCAATACATGCGTTGTTGGGAAGTGCCATGGGTGAACGCATCCGGAACCACGTAGCCCTGGGTTTGCTTTTGAATCCGGTCGTCACCGATCGCATACGCCGCCCGGATCGCTTCTTCCAGGTCTTGCTCATCCAACTGTAGTTCGGTATTTTTGGCATAATACCCCCATACGCCCGCCAGAAAATCCGCCTGAAGTTCCATTTTGACAGACAGTGCGTTGTAGTCCCGTTCCGATAAACGACCCCGCATCTGGTGCACCTGCTGTGTAATGCCCAGGAGGTTTTGGACATGATGACCCACTTCGTGAGCGACCACGTAGGCTACGGCGAAATCCCCCGGAGCCTGGAACCGGTTTTTCAAATCGTTGCAAAAAGACAAGTCGATGTAAACCCGGTTATCGCCCGGGCAATAAAACGGGCCCATAGCGCTGGACGCAGTTCCACATGCACTGGTGGTGATGTTGTCAAACATGACCAGGTTTGGTGCCTGGTACCGGGCATTTTGTTGGTTGAACAGATTGGTCCACACATCCTCTGTGCTGGCCAATACTACGCTGACCAGTTCGGCCATATCATCGTCCGGCCGCGGCGATCGGTTGACGGGCTGCTCGGTCTGTACGGTCGTACCCTGATCGAATAAATTGAGCAATCCAGTCAAATCCCGGCCTGTAAAAATGGACAGGACGACCAGTATCAGCGCGATTATTCCGCCTCCTTTCGCCACTCTTCTCCCCGACCCTCCGCGACGATCTTCGACCTTTTTACTTTGTTTTCCACCTCGCCATTGCATATATAGCTATATTCATTTTTATTAAAAATTCGGTTAGCTGATTCAGTTGCACACCTGAACCTTTCAAATATAGTACAAACTCTCTATAAGTTGTCAAAAAAAGTTGACATTGTTAATCATCTGTTAATAACTGACGATGAGATATCTTTTTGAAAAGGCAATCGTCTTTTAGGTACAAACATTTCCCATGAAACACAGCATCATATTCATATTAGCCATACTGATTTCAGTGACGGAAACAATGAGTCAGGACACCAGGCTACAGGAAGCGGTACAAAATGTGATCGATAAGTATCAAAAAGCGGATGCCCTGAAACTTGATTTTCAGTTCCAGCTTGCTTATCCGGAACAAGCTCCGCAAATCTTCGAGGGTACCTTTTACAAACTGGGGGAACAATACAAGGTCGATCTGGATGAATATGCGATTTATTCGGACGGGAAAGCACAGCATACGGTGTACAAAGAAGCCAGGGAAGTCCAGATCACCACGGTCGATGAGGAAACGATCGAACTGAGTTCTCCTGCCGGCGTGTTGAAATATCTGGAAAATCAGCAATTTAAGTATTTTGATCAATCACAGTTAAAACAAGGTGGCCAACCGCTCAAGATCATCGAATTGGTTCCTGAAGATAAGGGAAGTGAATATTTTAAAATCCGTTTCAGTTTTACCCCGACGACGGACGAAATCAAGTATATCGAAATTTTCGCGCGGGATGGGCAACGCATCCAACTCAGCGTGGGAGATACCTCTTTTTCAGGTAATTTTTCCACAAACACCGTAGTCTGGAACGCAGAAAATTACAAAGATTTCTATATTGAGGACTTGAGAATCGATTAAACTTACGATTATTGCAAATTCGGAAGTGAGGAGGTCCGGTGTGTGGATTCATAAGGTACTAATGCCAGTGGAGGTATTTTTCAGGTCGTCCCCCCATGACTTAGGGACTTGATCCAGCAGTCTGCCTCTCGGTCCAAAGGTGAGGGAGTTGACGAATAAAAAACCGCCAAAAGCATCCCACCTTTATAATCCGCAAAAAGATTTGCCGAAGCATCTCTCACAATTCATACTCCTAAAAATGAGAGTTGTATAATTTAACATAAAGAATTATATATACCAGAACAGGAAAGCATAATCCGAGCATAATAAACGAAGTAATCCGAACAAAATGGGATGGAAATCAGCGTTGATAAAGCCGTACGCGGCATACATTTCCAGGAGAATTGACCGAATGGCCAAAAATGCGGTCCGGGACCAGCATGCGATCCGCAGGCAGATTGTCGAAAAGGCCAGGGATACGATTTACGGGCGGGATCATCATTTTGGCGATATCCGGTCATACGAAGATTTTAAGGCCGCCGTGCCCATACACGATTACGAAGGGGGACGACCGTACTTTGACCGCGTAAAAGACGGGGAAAAGGACGTCCTGTGGCCCGGTAAACCCACGTATTTTGCCAAAACGTCGGGCACCACTTCGGGCATAAAATACATTCCAATCACCCGGGATTCCCTCCCCAACCATTTCGAAACCGCGCGCAATGCGTTGCTCCACTATGGCATCAAAACCGGAAATCTGGATTTTATCGACGGCAAACTCATTTTCCTGTCGGGTTCTCCCAAACTCGATCAGACCAATGGCATTCTGACCGGTCGGTTGTCCGGAATCGTCAACCACCAGGTCCCCGGTTGGTTGAAAAAGAGTCAGGTCCCGAGCTGGGAGACCAATTGCATCGAGGATTGGGAAACCAAAGTAGACCGGATCGTAGAAGAAACCAGGCAGATCGATTTACGTCTGATCTCCGGTATCCCCCCGTGGGTGCAGATGTATTACGAAAAACTTCTCGCCGCCACCGGCAAATCCACCGTTCTCGAGCAATTTCCCAACTTTTCAGTTTTTGTGTACGGAGGCGTCAATTTTGAACCGTACCGCAATCAGTTGGAGGCCTTGACAGGCGGGCGAATCGACAGCGTCGAAACTTATCCGGCTTCGGAAGGGTTTATAGCGTTCCAGGATGCCTATCCTCACGCGGGGATGCTCCTCAACAGCCGTTCCGGGATCTTTTTTGAATTTGTACCTGCCCGGGAATTCGGCACCGAAAATGCACGTCGCCTGGCGCTTGAGGAAGTTGAAACCGGCACGGATTACGTCCTGATTATCAACAGCAATGCAGGATTGTGGGGCTACAACCTGGGCGATACGATCCGGTTTGTGAGCACGGATCCGTACCGGGTGGTCGTGACGGGGCGACTCAAGCATTTTATATCGGCGTTTGGAGAACACGTCATCGGCAAAGAAATCGAACTCGCGCTGAGTGAGACCTTGAAAAAATGGCCGGCAGAAGTGGTGGAACTAACCGTTGCCCCGCAGGTAAATCCGGAGGAAGGACTGCCCTATCATGAGTGGTTTATTGAATTTGGCCGGGAGCCCGAAGATCTGGAAGCGTTTCAAGCAGATCTCGACCGGGAGATGGTCAGGCAAAACGCGTATTACGAAGATTTGATCGTCGGCCACATATTACGGCCATTAGTGGTCACCCGACTGGCACCGGAGGCCTTTCGAAATCTGATGAAAGCCCGGGGAAAACTGGGCGGGCAGAACAAGGTTCCGCGTCTGGCCAACGACCGCGAAATCGCCGCCATCCTGGAACAGTACCGCCTCGGAGATTAAGCTCCGAACCGGTAAATCATTTGACACAAATCCTCTGGTATCTCTTCGTAATTTTGGTTCAGGGGAAACGGATTGGAGAAACCAGACGTTTGTATTACGTCGCCCGCCGGGCATCAGGTAATAAATTATGCTAAACCGCCATTTAATTTGTACTAAAAAGTTGTATCTTTGCACGTTATGATCAAAACACCCAGGAATTTGATGATCAGGAACACTTTATTTTTTCTTCTCATTGTTGTTTTTGTCGGTTGTAAATCGGAATTCGAGCAGG